>CAYTVR010000340.1:0-7260 GCA_964441245.1 uncultured Saprospiraceae bacterium
CAGCAAGATGGTGATCAAATGTCGCTCCCCATTTTCCACCTACTTGCCAAGTGCCGAGGCTTATTTCAGAAATAGAAAATCCAGTTCTTCCAAGGTTTCGATATTGCATATTAATGATTTTTTGAAATGCCAATTTACGAAAGTAATTTAGAATAGAGTAGCCATCTCAATTTTAAGCATAATTCAGAATTAAATCAATCGAAAGGAATTGAAGATACCAATATCCAGCATCCAGTAATCAACACCAAATTTTATCTTTTATAATTATTTTATGGACGAATGATACTCGATATTTTTTCAAAAGATTCAATATGAAAATCAGCAATCGAGGATTTTGGTGTCAATCCTTTAATCACTTGAATAGTGGACATCCCTAATTCCATTCCTGCTTTCAATTCTGAATCTGGATTGTCTCCAATGACCCAAATTTGCGAAGGGGTTAAATTACTTTGATTCAGGATTTTGGTGAAAATACCTTTCTTGTAAATTCGATTTGGCTGAGAAGGATCATCAATATAAATAGACTGAAAATCTGACTCTATTTGTAAAGCCTTGATTTTAGCTTTTTGCAAGGCCTGGAAACCAGTGGTGACTAAGACTTTGGAAAAAGGGAGGGCTTTTAGAAAAGGATAATCGGGATAAGGAAAAATGTCTAAATCAAAAGAAAGTGTATTAATGGTGTCGTAAAAAGAGCCAATTATTTCCTTTTCAAAATTAAATCTTTTAGCAACGACATCAAAAGGGCGGTGCCACAATGCTTGAATAATTTGCTCTGTCTTTTCTTGATCATATTTTGCGAAAGCATAATCATGAACTAATTGAAGCAGTGGATCAAATACCTTAGAGTTGATTGATTTTGTTTCAAAAATAGTATCATCAAGATCGAGAATGAGGAGCATAAGTAATGGATAAAATAAAATGACTGGCACCCAATTAGATGCTTAGTGCAAAACCAAATTGAATATTACGATAATTTTTTTGATAAAAGAAATAGATGCAATTTACTCTACCCGATGATTTTGATTTTTAAAAATGTCAAAAGAAAAAATGGAAAATTTTCACCATCCTGATAGCTATCGCATAGGGGTGAAGCTTAATTTTACCAAACGAGTGATTTACGTTATAAGTGGCGGGTTGGGAAAGGAAAAATAGGAGGGAGCGGGTGATAGGCATTGAGTTTAGCCTTTATTTTGCCAAGAATTTTTCCTCTATTTTTTTTCGATTGAAAAAATAGAGCCGTCGGAGACACTAGGACTAAATATAGTTGTAATGAGTTGAATATCAGTGAATTAATCTCATGTCAATGTTTAAGGTTTACCCGAATGCGATAGCTATTGAGAGTACATCAGATCACATGGTTTTCTTCGATTTACTCAAAGCAAATTCATATGTGAACTTTTCGATAGTGGGGCTATTGTGTTCTACTGGACCTACATGGTGAATCAAAAAAGTACAGTTAGATTTCGTCTAAAGACGAAAATCATTGGGTATATTAGGTCCAATTATAACAACTTAATTTTTCCATCAATATACATTTTCATTAATTCAGGTTGTGAATTGACATGAAGTTGTTTGTAAATTTTTTTGACATGAAATCGAAGCGTATTAATAGAAATGTTTAATTGATCAGCGATCACTTTATAATTCAAGCCTTCAATTAAAAGCCGAAGAACTTCCGTTTCCTTTTTCGATAATTTGTATGAACTGTTTTTAATCGGAGTAGAGTTGAAATAGCGAACAATTCTACTGGCGATAGCAGGGGATAAAGCAGGGATACCTTCTTGTACTTCAATCAACAAATTTTCTAGTTTATCATAAGCAGTATCTTTGATGATATATCCAGTAGCACCAGCTCTAAGGGCACGAAAAATGGTATCATTGTCATGATAAATACTTAAGACAATGGCTTGAATATTAGGTTTTTTCTTGATCATTTTCATCAATGCATCGATCCCCGACATGCCTGGAAGTCCAATGTCAATAAGTATAATGTCAATATCTGTTTCCGTAGTGAAATATTTTAAAAACTGTTCTGCGGACCGAGCGGACATGACACACTCTAGGTAATTAGAGCCTTTTATAACGGTCGTAATTTCATCTAAGGTGATGGCATCATCTTCGAGAATTCCTACTTTAATCATGCGATCAGTTTTACAGTTAAGTCAACAATGAATTTATCTTTTTGGTCTCTTATTTTTAATTTTCCATTAATAAGATTGGCGCGTTTTTTCATATTTATTAGGCCTAATTTGGAGGAGATTTTTTCTTGAATCAATTCCTTTTTATCGTTTTCGATATGTAAGTTGATGGTATTTCGTTTAACTGATATTCTGATAACTACCTCTTGTGGATTAGTATGTTTGACAATATTATTGATGGCTTCTTTATAGATAGAATAAATGTTGTTTTTTGCCGCAGAAGAAACAGCCTTATTCTTATCTTCATTTTTGACTTTAATGCTGAGCGCAATCCCTAATGGGGATAATACATTGCTAGCGTGATCGCGCATATACTCTAGCAGATCATCCATTTTTTCCTTCTCTTTGTCAAGAGACCAAATCAAATCATGCATATTAGAAATGGCGCCATCGCTCAAGTTTTGAATGGTTTTTATTTCTGATTGATGTCCATTTATTTGTCGAGTAAATCGACCTAAAATTATTTTGATATGATTGAGTGAACTCCCAATATTATCATGTAAATCTCTTGATAGTTGATTCCTTAATTGATAATTTTTCTCAGTTTGATGTAATTTATTTCTATAGAAAAGTAATCCTAAAATAGCAATCACGCTAAAAAACGAAAGAAGTAATAAGCGAAATTTTAGTGTCGTTTTTTGTTGTTGGATTTCATCAGCTCTCATTTGCAAATCCAATTTTTCTACGGCCTCTGCTTTTAGTTCATTTTCATACATAGCCTGTATTTGGCCTATTTTACTGGAAAGACCGTTATCGTCTTTTGCTTGTTGAGCGACTATATGTTGTTGAAAATGATAACTAGATTTTTCGTAATTATTAATTTTTAAATAAGATTTTCCTAAAATATTATGCAAGCTTGGATAGTATTCTGTGGTTTTAAATTCATTCAATAAATTCATTCCTTTTAACGAAAAATCAATTGCTTCGTTATGATTCTGTAAGGTCATATGAACCTCTGCAAGACTTGTAAGAATCATCACTTCTCTATCTTTCTCTTGAATTTTTTTATTCAAATCAAGCGCTAAATGATAATATTTGATCGCTTCATTATATTCTTTTTGAAGGAAAAAATTATAACCAAAATTATAATAAACCAAACCTTTCCAATAGTCATTATTCAGTGCATTAAAAACGTCAAGTGCTTGATGTAAATGTTGATCCGCCTCCTTGTAATTACCTAGTTCCCTACAAATTTTACTCAAGTTGTTGAGAATAACACCTTTCATTTTTTGATGCTTATTCTTGTCTGCTAAATGGAGTGCTTCTTCATAGTATTCTTTTGCTTTATCGTTGTATGCAGTTTCATTGTGAATGACTCCTAGGCTCAACAAAATTCTCATCCTTGCATCGTCACTATCTTTATATTGAATCAACTGATAAGCTTGAAAAAAATGATCAATGGCTTCCTGAAAATTGCCTTCCTTCTTTTCCATGACACCTAGATCATTTTTTACAATGGCTAGATTGACATCGTCTTTGCGTTTTTTTGCTACTAGAAGAGCTTGTTTCAAATATTTTTTAGCTTCTATGTATTCATTTTTTCGATTGCCATATAAATGTGCAAGACTTCTTAATATAATAATATCATCGTTATGATTTTTACTTTTTTGTGCAGCTTCAAGCGATAAATGATAATATTTAATCGTACTGTCAGAATGGATCCTATAATATTTATCACCTATTTTTTTTAATAGGCTGGACCGTTGTTGATGTTCAGTTGTTTTAGGTAATTCTACTAGAAAGCTGTCTAATAAGGTCTGACTTATTAGTGTACTTCCTGTCGTTATAATAAAACAATACAGAAGTAAGTACTTCCCTATTTTTTTAAATAGAATCATCAATGTTTGGTACTTCGATTTGTTTTGAATGCTTAGATAAAAGAAAGAAAATTTGTGAGGGTGTGTTATTGAGCATAGCTGTAGTAATAAATTGGAATGACCAATTTATGCTAAGCAATCTGCTTAAATTAGGAAAAAAATTGTCTGTAAATAAGGGGGAGTTTCTTTTCTTCTTTGCATTAAACAAAAAAGAAATTTTAAATTGATTGATTAGTTATTCTATCAACTAATCAATCAATTTTTAGGATTACCATAATCCTAATCCGTTGCCACAACAAGAATTAGTACTTGCGAAACTTAAGCAGTCTAGGTCGTCTTGATAAATTGCAATTTGTTGAAAATTCCCGGATTGTTTAGCTTGTGCTAAATTAATATGAGTGGAAAGCAAATTTTTAAATTGGTTTTTGCTACCACCATTAATAGATTGTTGACTCTTTTTGCTCAACTCATTTTGCTTGAATCTAAGGATAGATTTTTTAGATTTGCCCATAGCAGTATAATTTTTAATTTATAATATAATTATAGTAAATATATTGAAATTTGAATAGTAAAAATAATTCTGAATGTATTTTTTTTCGATTTTAAATCAAAATACCTCATTTGTGGTAGTAGTTAGGTGATGAAATTTTGACCTATGAATATTTTATTCTAAACAATATTTTGACAGAAATAAAATGCTTGATTGTTAGAAGTGTTTTTTGCTTAATTCTTATAGAGTAGTCGTCTCTATTCATATCTCATATTAAATACAGTACCTACCTAATTATGTGGGTAGTTGTTTTTGGGAATACTTTAGACTTGACTTAAATTTACAACATACACGACAATCACCATCCAGTTTATCCTAAATTTAAAAAGTAATTAGAATACTTTTCGATTAAACTCTACATTCCTAACACAAAATATATTTTGTGAATGGCTTGGCCCCCAATGAGTGTTTTAAATTAAAGTGCAAACTGATTTTAGTTTTCCTTGAACTGGATAGAGTATGTCTAGTTTTTAGACATACTCTTAAAATAATTTTAACCTCTATTCGTAGTATAACATTTTAGCTACATTTCTAAAATTGGATTTAAGAAAGTGACTTTTGTCTACTTTTTAAGAACACCCTCATGCGTAAATTGAACAAAATTATCGAACAAGCCCTTCTAATGTTTTTCATTGGAATACTTACTGTATTGAGTAGTGAAGGACAGAATGGAAACATCTTGTTCGATAATTCGAAGGTGCATGAGATTCGACTAACATTTGAATCCAACAGTTTTTGGGACACCCTCCAGAATCGCTATGAAACGTTTAATCAATTTAGTGGTTCTGATATTCCTTATTTATTGGCGAGTATGGAGATAGATGGAAATGTATTGGATTCAATTGGTGTGCGTTTAAAAGGTAAATCTTCTTACTTCTACGTTGATCGTAAAAAACCATTTAAACTTGATTTTAATGAGTTTGTAACGGGACAGGAATATGATGATCTCAAAAAAATAAACCTGCATAATGGGATTGGCGATCCGGCCATGCTTCGCGATTTGTTGGGCTACAATTTGATGAGAGTCAATGGTGTTATGGCCCCTAGAGTAGCTTTTTGCCGCTTGTATTTAAATGATGAATTTTGGGGACTATATGAAATAATAGAACAAATTGATCAGACCTTTTTGAAAAATAATTTTGCCAGTGGAAAAGGTAATTTATTTAAAAACCAACGCTGGTCAAATCTAGAATGGTTTGGTGCTGATCCATTGACCTATAAAGATACTTTTGAATTAAAAACGAACACAGCTGAAGACGATTGGTCCGGTTTTATTCATTTCTTAGATGTACTAAATAATACCAGTGATGAATCATTTGCAGAAGCGATAGAAGAAGTTTTTAATGTAGATCAATACTTACATGTTTTGGCGATTGATGTGATGACCAATAATTGGGATTCTTACATCAATAATCGTCGAAATTGGTATTTGTATGAAGAACCTAAAAGCGGAAAGTTTCATTGGATTCCTTGGGATTATAATTTGTCAATGGGAGGGAAACTAAACACCACAGGCAATCCTTTCCCACCTTATAATGAAGATTGTAACATTAAGACTACTTTTTCCTATTCTCGAAATAATGCTGAATTTCAATTTACTGAATTTTCTGATCCACCAGCAGAGAGTTGGCTTTGGGACTTTGGAGATGGAACAAGCTCTAGTCAGCAAAACCCCGTTCATGTTTATGAAAATACGTCCAATCAGATTCATGTTTGTTTGACTTCCAAAAGAATCGAAAATGGATCATCCTGCGAACAAACTCGTTGTGTGCCTATAGATTTAGCTGATAATCCTGATGCCTGTCCGACCGTTCAAGATGGAACAGTTCCTTATAGTTCTAGTGATCCTGTATTCCAACAAGTGATTGCTCAAGATGATTATTGTTGTAGTGATCAATGGGATGTTTTTTGTGAAATAAAATATGCAGAAATTCAAGAAAATGGCCCAATTAATAGCATAGAAACAGCGATTGATTATGATACGGATTATGCCTTACTTCAAAATAATCCAAGTAAGATTTTAATTTATCGTTTGATGGAAGTCCCAGAATTTAGACAAAGGTATTTAGACATTTCTTGTATCATTCGGGCGCAATATTTTTCCGCAGATAATCTTTTCCCTCAGATAGATTACTTCTCTGATTTGCTTCGAGAACACATTCAAGAAGATCCGAATTATATTTTTACTTGGGATTATTTTGAATACGATGTTGGCAATGGTACCGGAGGAGGGGAAGAAGCAAATATCCCTTCTTTGAAATGGATGCTCCAACAAAGATTCGATCAGATAGACAATGATTTGATCAATACGAATCATGACTGTTCCAATGCTTTTTCTAATCTCGTTTGGCAAGATATTGTCATCAATGAAATAGTGGCTTCCAATAAAGCATTGGGTGGTGTGGCAGATACTAATGGTGAGTTTGATGACTGGATTGAATTATACAATAATACTTCCTCACCAATCGATCTTTCAGGATATTATTTAAAAGATAATTTGATTTCTCCTTTTCGATGGCATTTCCCGAAAGGGACTACAATAGCACCAAATGATTATCTAATTGTTTGGGCTGATAAAGATTTAATGCAGGATGATTTGCATGCAAGTTTTAAACTATCTAGTGAAGGTGAAGAAATTCTGCTGGCGCATGAAGATGGTACTTGGATTGATCACGTAACTTTTTCAGAGCAAGAA
>CAYTVR010000341.1:0-7250 GCA_964441245.1 uncultured Saprospiraceae bacterium
CAATAGTCTGGACAGTAGATGATGGTAATGGTCAAAGCGTCATGTGTACTAGAGTAATTACAGTAGAAGACAACGAAGATCCGGTGATTACTTGTGTAGCAGATGCTGCTCGAGATACTGATTCTGGAATCTGTACTTACACGGTAATTGGGACTGAGTATGATGCGACGTTTACAGATAATTGTCCTGATGGAACGATTACTAATAATCTAAATTCAACGGCTAGTATAGCTGGCGAAGTCTTACCAGAAGGAATCAATACAATAGTCTGGACAGTGGATGATGGTAATGGTCAAACTGTAATGTGTACAACAGTGATTACAGTTGAAGACAATGAAGATCCGGTCATTACTTGTCCTGATGATGTTCAGATGACGATTCTAGATGTAAATCTTTGTACAGTAGATACCACATTTATTATAACAGGTATCATGGATAATTGTACAGATCCTGGAGATCTTGTCATTACGACAACAGCATTGTTGGATAATGATGGGTCAACAAGTTCTACTGGTCCGGTATCAACTACCTACAACGCAACTAGTGGTGAGTTTGAATTTGTTGGTAACAATCTAAGAGTTGGTAACAATGTTATCACGTTAACCATCGGTGATGGTAAAGGAAATGAAACAGTGTGTGACTTCTCGATTTTTGTCAATGATATCTTTGGACCAGTGATCAATAGTTGTCCTCAGGATATTACGATACAAGCGGCTCCTGGAGTATGTGAAGTTCCAGTAAACTGGACTCAACCTGCGATTAGTGATCCTTGTGATAACTTTACCTTTACTACCAATTTTAATCCACTTGATAATTTCCCTGTTGGGGAAACAACAACAGTGACTTATGATGCAATGGATCCTTCCGGTAATACCACAAGCTGTAGCTTTAACATTACAGTGAATGGAACCTGTGCATCTGATATTGACTTAATCCCATCATTGAGTATGCAGCCTAGTATTATTTTTGGAACTGGAAATATTAATATGGTACTAGATGTTATCGAGTTTGGAGGACAGGATACTGATGGATCTCCGATCGTGATAGTCATGGCAGCTGATGATCAATTAACATTTAATTGGGATCCAAATGCTACGGCGATAGGTGGAAACACTGTTGATAATACTTTGTGGGATTATGATGGAACAACCTATCCTGGTTTCCATGTTTGGATCACGAATAACAAGTTTAGTGTCTTGCCTGCAGGTGATAAATTGACCTTCGGGATGCAAGCTATATTTGATTCTCAGGGTGGAAATGGATCGGCTCCATTCACGATGACTATTGGAAATGGTTCTGGAGGAGAAGGTAATTTTATTAATAATTCAGATGCGGAGATCATTATCTTTTTTCCATAATTAATAAACATCAAAATCTTTAATAGAGAAGAAGTACTTGCTTATAGCTTGTACTTCTTCTTCTCAAAAAAAATGTACAAATGAAAAAAATTCTATCTACTTTGATCGGAGTATTCTTGATATCAACGGGTACTCTTTTTGCTCAAAATCCAGGAATTATCAATCCTCAAATTAATCCAGATCCTTACATTGAAGGTGGGACTGGTACTGCTTCATTTCAAATTCAGAATACGACGATACCAATTTCTGCTTCTGTAGGATTGGTCATCAATATTACTTTTGGTAATTCCCTTCCGGCAGGGCCTCCTTCCGGAGCTGGTGCAGCTTACTTTAATTGGTCACAACCTGATGGAGCTAATACTTATAAAGGAGTGCAAATCGGAGCCATTCCAGGTCAAGGGGGCTTCCCTGTACCTTTACCTTTTCGAGAAGAAATAACTTTTAATGTAAACGTTACAGGACATCAGGGAAGTTTTGCTGGCTTTAATGCAAATCTAACTAATGTTGCAGGTTTAATTAACAACGATGGTTCTGATGATAACAATGGCTTTCTTAAGCCAATTGCTCTTGGATCACTACCTGTTGAATTTCTTTCTTTCACAGGAAGAAAAGTAGGCAAAGTTGTTGAACTTGATTGGACAACGGTGACGGAACAAAATAACACCGGCTTTGAAGTTCAAAAATCTGAAGATGGGCAAGATTGGGACGTCATTGGTTGGGTGGAAGGCAATGGTACGGTTACCCGAAATATAGATTACAATTTTGTTGATAAGTTTCCTTTTATTGGAGAGAACTACTATCGTTTGCAGCAGTTTGATTATGATGGACGATTTGAGTACTCCAATACAATCGTTGTCAACAATATTGGGAAAGAAGTAGCAATAAACATTTTACCTAATCCTTCTCCTGGACCTTTTTCAGTTGTGATTGAAAATCCTAAAAAGGAAAAAATGAGGGTGACTTTATTTGATTCTGCTGGTCAACTTATTTATGAGTCTGAATTGATTGAAGATGAAACCATGTGGAGAAAAGAATTTAAATTAGTTCAAAAAGAAATGTATTTTATTTCTGTACAAATTGGTAAAGAAGTTAAAAGTAAAAAAATCTTAATTATTGATCGAGCTTAAATTTTTTGCCTAAGTTTAAAATCGTTTATTGAACACACTTTAATAGCATTCTTATAAAAAAATTAAGAAGCTTCGTTCCAATTCATTTGGGGTGAAGCTTTTTTTAGTGATATTTCCATTTGGTTTAAGTGTTTTAATTTGTTGACTATCAGTTTTTTATGTTTTTTGGCCGCTTCGATAATATTGATATCTAATTTATTCCTAAAATATTTCTACTTTTCACCAACCATTTTTATTACTCATCTCGTTGTTTAAAATAGACGAACTAATCAATTATGATGAATTGGATAAAAATAATATTGTTTCTATTGCTTCCTACTAGGATACAAGCATCAAGTCAGTGGGTGCATGAAGCTCAATTCACTAAAGTGGAAAAAGAAGGAAAAAGGGGATTTATTTCTAATGAAGGCACCATTCTGATTGAACCTAAATACGAGCACGTAGATTTTTTTTACAAAAAAGTAGCTAAAGTAAAACGCTTCGATGGAACAGAAGGATACATTGATATCAAAGGAACCGAATATTTTGATTAACCCACAACAAAAATCAAAAAAAACAGTAACCAATAATTAATTAATGCAATACTCCAAACATAGTACAGACGAAGAGCTGATTCAGGGGTGCCGGCAAAAAAATCGCTTGGCGCAAAAATACCTGTATCAACGATTCTATGGGAAAATGTTAGGGATCAGCATGAGATATACCAAACAAAAAAGCGAAGCGATTGACGTATTAAATCGAGCCTTCCTAAAAGTATTCGAAAAAATAGAACAGTATGAACCAACAGGTTCTTTTAGTGGATGGATCGCAAAAATTGTTTTCCATACGAGTATCGATTATGTTAGGCGAAATACTTTATACAAAGAAGTAATGGATTTCAATACAGAGAAAGAAACGGCCATAGATGCGGAGGTAGTTGATCGATTATTTGCAGAAGATTTATATCAAGTTATTCAACAGCTTCCGACTACTTCTCGAACGGTGTTTTCACTTTATGTGATTGATGGCTACAAACATCGAGAAATCGCAGAACTGCTCAACATAAGCGCCAATACGTCTAAATGGCATTTGGCTGAAGCTAGAAAAAAATTACAAAAAGATTTAAAAAACTATCAACGGAATCAAACTTCTTCAATTAGAAAGATCATTCCAATATTTTGCTTTTAGCACTCTCAAAGATTTATTTTTTGAGTATTACTTAAGATAAAATGAAGTCAAATAATAAAAATATTGATAAAAAAATAAAAAAGAAAATCGAAGAATACGAGTTCGATTTTTCTGACCATGCATGGGACAAAATGGAGTCGCTCATGGATCCAACTGCCTCGGCAGATGATGCAGCTCCACCTTCTCGTAGTAATTTTAACATCTTTAGAAACTTAATGATTATGTTACTACTATTAATTGTCCTTTATTTCGGAATGCCAATGCTTTCCGACCAGGACCAAAGTCCTAAAACAACTTCGCTTCCGACAAGCGAACTACCGCAAACAAAAGAGACGAATACACCGAATCAAACGACAAGCTTACTTGAAACTAATGACGATGAAAATATTTTAAATCCGGGCGAAACTATTCAACAAAAAGTAAAAAAAGCTATTGTAAAGAAAGAAATTAAAAATGTTCAAAAGAAAGTAAAAAGTCAGTTAAATCATTCTAATGATTATTCAATAGTATATCCTTCAGTGGATCACAAACAATGGATTTCGAAAATAGAATTACCGGAAATTTTGTCCTACGATTGGACTAAAATTAAGGCTCAAAACCCTCCAGTAGATTCTGCATTGTTGAAACGATTGACTCAACAATTGAATGATTATCAAAATCATTTTCAACCAGAAAAAGTTTATCTTCAATTTGATCGAACCTTTTTTAAACCAGGTGAAGCCATTTGGTTTAGTGCTTATGTTCGCGATGCGAATACGCTTAAGGCGAGTTCCAAAAGTGATCTTGTCTATGTTGAATTGAATGGACCCAATGGTGGGAATTTAAAGAAAATCACATTGGTGGCGGAGAATGGAAGAGTCCGTGGAGATTTTCAATTGGGTGATAAGGTACCCGGTGGTTTGTACACCATCAAAGCTTATACGAACTGGCAAAAAAATCAAAATCATTTCTTTGAAAGAAAGATTCAAGTCCAAGCAGTTGTTTTACCAAAATTAAGAATGGAACTAAATATGTTGCGCGAAGCTTATGGACCCGGCGATGAAGTAGAAGCAAAATTAGAATTAAAAAATTTGGAAAATAAAGCTTTGTCTAATCAAGCATTCGAGTACCAATTGATGTTAGATGGCGAAGCCCAAAAAAGCTATCAAGGAAATACAGATTCAAAAGGAATTGCCAATATCAAATTGGACTTGCCTAAGATATTAGAAACGACAGAAGGATTGGTCAATATATCCATTGAACACAAAGGGCAAATGGAATCTATAGCTCGTTCGATCCCAATTGTGCTCAACAAAATTGACTTACAATTTTTACCGGAAGGTGGAGATTTAGTAGAGACCTTGTCAGGCAAAATTGCTTTTAAAGCATTGAATGAATTTGGAAAACCAGCGGATGTAGAAGGTCATGTGATGAATGGAAAAGGACAACAGGTGGCTACTTTTAGAAGTTACCATCAAGGAATGGGGGCATTTGATTTTCAACCAGAAGAAGGAGAATATTACTATGCAAGAATTACGAATCCAGTTGGAATTGAAATGGATTATGCTTTGCCAAAAGTGATGAAGCGTGGTTATGGTTTAAAGGTAGGGAAACAAGAAAATAATGTGCTTCATTTTGATGTGATGTCGACGGAAGCGGAAGCTTTAGTAGTGCTTTTACAAAGCAATGGTCGTATCTATGAAAGTCGAACGACGCTTGCTCGAGAGGGAACTCATCAGCTTAGTTTTCCCGTTGATAAATTACCGATTGGGATTGCCCAGTTAACTTTGTTTGATAGCAAGGAAGTTCCTCGTGCAGAACGTTTGGTCTTTTTAAATCCAGATAAGAAATTAGATATTTCGATTACAACGGATAAGGAAAAATACAAGCCGCGTGAAAAAGTAAGCATGACCGTGGAAGTCAAAGATGAACGCGGACTTCCGATGCCTGGACAATTTTCATTGGCGGTAGCAGATGATAATTTATTGACTTTTGCAGATGACAAACAAGGGCATATTTTATCTTATTTATTGATTGAATCTGAGTTGAACGGAACGATTGAAGAACCGAATTTTTATTTTGATCCTGCGGAAAAACATCCAGAAAAAGATCAGTTATTAGCATTGGATTATTTGATGTTGACTCAAGGCTGGAGACGGTTTAATTGGATGGATATGCAAAAGAAACCTACTCTGGTCATGGAGTATGAAGGAGAGCGCGCGATCCTTGCAGGTGTAGTGATGGACAAGAAGAAAAATCCGGTTGCTGGTGCAAGAATAGAATTGGTTGGTGCAAAAAATATTAGAACTTTCTCCGATGAAAATGGGCGTTTTTCTTTTGAAAATGTAAAACGAAATGAATCAAATCGAATCGAAGTTTTGGCCGAAAAAAATAGTATTTATCGCACTTTTTCCACCAGCAACTATGGGGATGATTTAGAAATCTACATGGACGGACCATTTGTATATAATTTTAAAAACTTACCAAATGATAAAGACTATATTCAAGGTCAAATTCATGATAGCAATGGAGAAACTTTAATTGGAGCGAATGTAATAGTTAAAGGTACTACTATTGGAACCGTCACGGATATCGATGGCAATTTTAGTTTTAAACCAGGCTTGGGTTTACCTTATGATTTAGTCGTAAGTTACACAGGATATGAGACAAAGCGAGTTACGATCAATAATCCTAGTGAGCTTATTGATGTAGAAATGAATGAAAGTGGAATGTTGCTAGATGAAGTGGTGGTTACAGGATATGGTGGTATCAGAAGAAATAGGAGAGCAGCTAGAAGAGCAAAAAGGAAGAGTAAAAAAGCCAAAAAGGAAGTTGCTTCGGTCTCGAAGGCATTAGAAGGAAAAGTCGCTGGTATAGCACAAGCTGATGAAGGAGATATTATTACTATTCGAGGTTCCAGGTCAGGAGATACAAATTATTATTTAGATGGGATTCGGATTTCGTCAAGTCAGTTACAATCTGAGAATAAAACACAAAAAATATATATTTCAGGAACGCCTGCAAGGTTTGAAAATACTGAAAATGTTGGAAAGCAAATAGAGCAAAGCAAAGGCCAAAAGCTTGAAAAGCAGATAACATTGCCACAGGATCATCTAGGGAGACATTTAGATTTTGTTCGAGGTAAAATGGCAATAGTTGATTTGAATACGATTTTAGAAAAGAAAAAAATTGCAGAAAATTTTCAAACAGGATTCTACCAATCGCGCGATTTTTACATGCCTGCCTATACGGCAAATGAAAAAGTTGAAGTGAGGGATGACTTCCGTCCAACGATTTATTGGAATCCAAGTATTGAAGTTGGAAGGGATGGACTGGCTAGGGTCGAGTTTTTTACGAATGATGAAATCACGACTTTTCGAGCTACTGTTGAAGGCTTGGCCATCGATGGTGGAATCGGTCGAAAGAAGCATACTTTTTATAGTCAATTGCCTTTCGGAATGGATGTCAAAATTCCTGAACGAATCTTAAGCGGTGATGTGATTCTTGCATCATGAACAAATGAGCCTGAAGCAGTCCTTACTTTTTTGTAAAAAATGCAAGACTCTTTTTTATCTTTTGATTCAGTATTTAGGAATTCGCTATAAATAAATTCCCAATT
>CAYTVR010000342.1:0-7234 GCA_964441245.1 uncultured Saprospiraceae bacterium
TTATGATGAAAAATGACCAACAATTACCTATAGGTAAAAACAATCGTCAAGCCTTTAAGCGTTTTATTGGTTCCTAAACCTTTAGCCATTGGGTTTTAGTTGTTTGTTATTGCTTAACTCATTAGATTGTCTAATAAATTTTCTTCAACCATATTAGGAATTGTTACTTTTAGTAAAGGAGTTCTATCCATTTCGCGCTTAAGCGCGAATATAGCTTCCTTATTCCTTGCCCAACTTCTACGCGCCACACCATTATTTACGTCAAAAAACAGCATCTTTTCCAATCTTTGTTGAGCGGACTCACTGCCATCAATCACTAATCCAAAACCACCATTGACAACTTCTCCCCATCCTACTCCACCACCATTGTGTATAGAAACCCAGGTAGCTCCTCTAAAGCTATCTCCGATGACATTATGAATGGCCATATCTGCGGTGAACTTACTTCCATCATAAATATTACTGGTTTCTCGATAAGGAGAATCTGTGCCACTTACATCGTGATGATCTCGCCCCAAGACAATTGGCGCAGAAATTTTTCCATTTGCAATTGCATTGTTAAAAGCAGTAGCAATTTTAGTTCTTCCTTCCGCATCTGCATATAGAATTCTAGCTTGAGATCCAACTACCAATTTATTTTGCTTCGCCTCTTTTATCCATTTGATGTTGTCTTCCATCTGTTGCTGAATTTCTTTTGGAGCCGTTGCCTTAATTTCCTCCAAAACTTGAGCAGCAATTTGATCACTCTGATCCAAATCATTAGAATTTCCAGAAGTGCAAACCCACCTAAAAGGCCCGAATCCATAGTCAAAACACATGGGTCCTAGAATGTCTTGAACATAAGAAGGATATTTAAAATCAATATTGTTTTCAGCCATCACATCCGCACCTGCTCTTGAAGACTCTAACAAAAATGCGTTTCCATAATCAAAAAAATAAGTCCCTTTTGTGGTATGTTTATTTACAGCAGCTGCATGACGACGGAGTGATTCTTGAACTCTAATCTTAAAGGCTTCTGGATCATTTCTCAATAATTCATTGGATTCTTCATAAGTCAAACCAACTGGATAATAGCCACCAGACCAGGGATTATGAAGCGATGTCTGATCCGAACCTAAATGGACAAAAATATTCTCTGTATAAAATCGTTCCCATAAGTCAACAACATTCCCAACATAGGCAATAGAGACCACCTCTTTTTGTTTTATCGCTTGACGAATCCTAATAATAAGTGGATTAATATCAGATTCTAATTCGTCCACCCAGCCTTGTTGATGTCTTTTTTTTGCTGCATTTTCATTGACCTCAGCGCAAATAGTTATACAACCCGCAATATTACCCGCTTTAGGTTGTGCACCACTCATGCCTCCAAGTCCGGCAGTCAAAAATATTTTGCCAGCAGGTGTATCGTTTTCATCTAGTTTTTTTCTGAAAGCATTCATCACGGTGATCGCAGTTCCATGGACTATTCCTTGTGGACCAATATACATGTAGGAACCAGCAGTCATCTGTCCATATTGAGTCACTCCAAGCGCATTATATTTTTCCCAATCATCGGGTTTAGAATAATTTGGAATCATCATACCATTGGTAACGACGACTCTCGGCGCATCTTTGGAAGAAGGAAACAAACCCATCGGATGACCGGAATACATATGCAATGTTTGATCTTCTGTCATGGTAGCTAGGTATTGCATGGCTAATAAATACTGAGCCCAATTTTGGAACACCGCTCCATTTCCACCATAGGTAATCAGTTCCATCGGATGCTGAGCTACTGCGGGATCTAGATTATTTTGTATCATTAACATAATCGCTGCTGCTTGTTTTGATCGTGCAGGATATTGGGAAATGGGCCGAGCATAAATCTTGTAATCAGGCTTCAAACGATACATATAAATCCTTCCATAAGCATTGAGCTCCTCTAAAAATTCTGGAGCCAATTTTACATGCCATTCTTTTGGAAAATAGCGTAAAGCATTTTGAATAGCGAGTTTTTTTTCTTCTTTCGAAAGAATATCTTTGCGTAGTGGCGCTCGATTAATATGACGTGGATATGGTTTTGCCTCCGGTAATTCTTGAGGGATTCCTTGAAGAATTTGATTTTGAAAAATAGTCCGCGTTTTTATCATGTTTAATAATTTTGCCTTGAGAAAAGTGTGAAAATTATGACGAAGAAATTAAGTAAAAAGAGGCTTTATTTTTGGAATTGATATTTTTCCACCCTTAGGGTGGGCCCTCCCTTCAGGCGAGAACAAAACATCTCGCCCCTTGACGACCACCATGTTAAACATAGCTCCGCCACCCAAACCTTTGAAACTTTTCAAAAAATTGGTATTGAAAAATGTTAAAACAAGCTCTCCTCGAGTAAAGCGTGTATTTACATTTCGATGAATATCAGTACTAAGACGCGGCACCCTATCGAATTCCATAAAATTTTGTAATTATTTTAAAATTATTTTCTTGCTGCTCATTAAAATAGAATCCATCGAGTCCATTTTGAGAAAAATCAATTGATCTAATTTCCATAAATTTTATCAGAAGACCTCAAATAATTGGTGAAAGTCACTATTTATTTTCTTTCTATGTGCTTTCAATATTTTAAGCAATTCCTTGCTTTCTATTATTTCGATTGCCTTCTCAATATCTTCTCCGAAAATCCGATCAAATGTTGCATGACTAATTTTTGAACGAACCGTAGTATGAACTTTTTCTAAAATAGGACTTGATTTTAAAGGTCGTTTAAAATCAATAGCTTGTGCGGCACATAATAATTCAACGGCTAAAATTTTAATGACGTTTTCACAAACTCTTAATGCTTTTCGACCGCCAATAGAGCCCATGCTTACATGATCTTCTTGTCCTAAGGAAGTGGGAATACTATCGGCACTCGCGGGGAAACATAAACCCTTATTTTCACTAACTAATGCAGCACTTGTATATTGTACAATCATAAACCCAGAATTGACGCCAGTATCTTTTACTAATAATTTTGGTGTATTTTCCGCTTTTCCTTCTAAGGAAAAATAACTTCTGCGATCAGAAATATTACCAATTTCAGCAGCTGCTAAACAAGCATAATCTAAAGGTAATGCTAATGGTTGTCCATGAAAATTGCCTCCACTTATTGTCAAATCTCGTGAGAAAACAACTGGGTTGTCAGTGACAGAGTTGATTTCAATCTCAACAGATTCTTTCAAATGTAACCAGGCATTTCTAGAAGCACCATGTACTTGAGGAACACAACGGAGAGAATATGGATCTTGTACTCGATCACAATTTTCATGTGACTTCATAATCTCCGATCGACTTAGAAAATAGTCCATTCTTTTGGCTACATGTAAATTGCCTTTATAAGGTCTTGTTCCGTGAAGCATTGGATGAAACGGAGATTGAGATCCTAGAAGTCCTTCAATCATCATTGCTGCAATGAGGTCAGCATGCGACAAACAACTATGTAATTGTTCTACGACCATGACTCCATGTGCGGCTATAAATTGAGTTCCGTTGATTAAAGCAAGACCGGCTTTGGGACCTAAATCTATTGCTTCTATTTTTAGTTTTTTAAAAACAGATCTGGTCTTCCTTATTTTATTTTTATAAAATACTTTTCCTTCTCCTAATAATGGTAAAAAAAGATGAGATAGTGGCGCTAAATCTCCTGAAGCACCAACAGATCCTTGTTCGGGGACTACAGGAACAATATCGTTTTCAATATGCCAAATAATTCTGTCCAAAACTTCAAGGGCAATTCCAGAGAAACCTTTTGCCAATGCATGTACTTTTAAAATCATCATCATTTTGGCAAGGTCCTTAGCTATTGGTTTTCCAACGCCAACACTATGACTGAGCAAAATATTTTTTTGCAATTTTTTTGTATCGCTTTTAGAAATGATGGTATTGCATAAGGGACCAAAACCAGTATTGATTCCGTAAACTGCTTCTTCCTTATTAGCGATAATTAAAACTTCATTATAGCTTTTTGTTATCCTTTTTCGAGTAATGGAGTCTATCCCTGCCATTAAATCACCTCTCAATATTTGTAGTGCTTTTCCTGTCGTTAGATGATCTTTTCCGTATTTGAACATATTTCTGGTTTTAGGCTTTTCGCTTTGATATTCTTGATGCGTTTAAGCATACATATTCCTTTAAAAGTAGAATTTAGTTTGATAACTTTCAAGATCATTTTGATTATTAATCAATAACCTGTGATTATCAAAAGATAGTTGCATCACCATTTTTTATATGGTGTTATAAAGAATTAACAAAATAATACATAAAAAATAATTTTAATTTGATAAATAAAAGATATGTAATACCTATATTTAGCCTAAGATTATTACACAAAATAGAGAACCTTGAACTACACACCGAGGAAAATACAGAAATTATCATCTGGACGCAGGATTGCGATTGGTGATATCCATGGATGCTACACCACCTTTAAAGGATTAATGGAAGATCAAATCAAGCCAGATAAAAACGATCAGGTTTTTATTTTAGGTGACTTAATTGATAAAGGACGTGATAGTAGAATGGTTTTAGAATATATTTATAGCCTCAAATCGGAGGGATACCGCGTCTACCCCATTCGTGGAAACCATGAAGATATGATACTCACAGCATATGATTGTGGATTTGGCTTTTTCGAAAATTATTTACAAGAATACAATGCTACGGATTTATTAGATGGAGATGTTCATCAATATCTTCAATTTATTTCTACCTTCGATTACTGTATCGAATTGGACGATTATGTACTTTGTCATCCTGGCATCAATGACGATCGTATCAATCCTTATACTGATTTACGTGGGATGTTTTCTAGGGTCAATTTTGATTATGACTTCAATTCTGTTCAATCAAAAACTCAAATCCATGGTCATATTTCAAGAACGATAGGACAAATTACAGAAAGTGTCGAAAATAATGACAAACGAATAAGTATTGATGCGGGCTGTGTTGTTGAAGAAGATGAGTTGGGCGTTTTAGTTGCCTTAGACTTAGATTCTAAAGAACTCTTTTTGCAAAAAAATATGGAACCGGCTTATGTTGAAGTCGAAGATTTTGATGTCTCTTGTCAAATTTTTAATGAAGAAGAATAGTACGGTAACTTTATTGTTATAAAAATATTTAGAAAGTCTCTGAATCATTTTTGATGTCTTAAATTTCCAAGGTAAAGAAAAAAAAAATATATAAAAGCCTCAAAAAGTATGTGTACTTTTCGAGGCTTTTTCATTTTGATATTTCAAATCCTCTTAATTTAATTGCATAGGAATATCCATTAACAAAATTTTGGCATCTTTCGTCGCTTTGACTGTAATGGATCCAGTACCCCATACACCAAAACCGTCACGCTTAACTAATTCTTGTCCTTCGATATTGACCTCGCCTTCCAAGACAAAAGCATAAACACCGTTTTCACTGTCTTTTAATTTGTAAGTCTTTTCACAGCCCTTTTCAAATTCACCAATGCTGAACCATGCATTTTGATGCACCATTACCCCTTCGTCATCCGGATTAGGAGATAGAATTTGTTGGAAATCATTTTTCCCCTTACCTTTCTCCAAAGTAATTTGGTCGTAGTTAGGTTTCACATTTTTTTGATTAGGAAACATCCAAATCTGAAGAAAACGGACTTCGTCGGCTTTGTTTTTATTATACTCACTATGATAAACGCCTGTTCCTGCACTCATCACTTGTACATCGCCTTCTTTGATGATAGCCGTATTTCCCATACTGTCTTTATGTTCCAAATCACCTTGCAAAGGGATGGAAATAATTTCCATATTGTCGTGTGGATGTCTACCAAATCCTTTTCCACCCTGTACTACATCATCATTTAAGACCCGAAGAACACCAAAATTCATTCTCTCAGGATTATAATAATTGGCAAAAGAAAAAGTATGATGAGAATCTAACCATCCATGATTCACATGACCTCTTGTGTTGGCTTTATGCAATACTGATTTCATTGTCTTAATTTCTTTATTAGGTAAATGATTGAACCCGACCTGTTTCATTAATTTCTCATAGGTCGAATTTTTTAATTTCTCATCACTGGCTTTTAGGATAGAATTTCCTGTAGCAACTCCCGCTACACCAAGTAATGATTTTTTTAAGAATTTTTTTCTGTCCATAACAGTAATATTTTTAATTATTTATAATGCAAAAATGCGGCAAAATAGCAGGAAAGGAAATAAAGAAAAGTCAGGAAAAGATATAAAAATGTCGGAATGGCGTAAAAAAGATTATTTTTTCTGTCGAAATTGTCTGGGCGAAACACCTACACGCCTTTTGAAAAAACCACTAAAATGCAAAGGTTCTTCAAACCCAATTTCGTAAGCTACTTCTTTGACAGAAAGATTTGTATGTAGTAAAAGCCGTTTTGCTTCCAATGCTAATCTGTCTTGAATATGCTCCTTAGTTACTTTTCCAGTTAGGTCTTTAACCGTTTGGCTCAAATGCTTTGCTGATATATGAAGTTCGGAGGCATAGGCTTTCACTTTATGCCATTCCTTATATTTTTCCTCCACTAACTTTTTGAAATCTCTTAGGATGCAAACCCCTGCATTTTTTTCATCTAGTTGATTCGAATCCAAGACTGAACTATTATTACAATATATTAAAAATAATTGTAATAAGGCTCCTGCTGCTCGTGAACCATAATTCAAATCACCCCCCATACAGGTCTCCATTTCATCAATGATACTTTTCAATTTTTGAAAAGTTTTTGGATCTAATTTCAAAGGAGGGGTATTGCCGAAATTCTGGAATAAATTAATATTAGAAATAAAACTTTCAGGGATATTATTTTTAATTAAAAAACTTCTGGTAAAAGTCATTACACTTCCTTTTGGTCTTTTTGTTAACTCTACTTGATGAATTTGCCCTGGGCTTACAAAGTGTACCTCAAAAGTATCAAATGCAAATTTATTATAGTCCACAACGTGAAAGCCCGAGGCCTCTTCGACCAATAGAAGGGTATAATAATCATGCCTATGAGCGATATCAGTACCACCAGCTGCTTGATCGTAGATGTTTTCCATTCTTTGTAATCGAAAATCTACTTTGCCTTTTCGGTTTTTTAAAACATTCATTTGTTCAGCTTTTAACTTAACTCAAACTCTTCCCATCAAGGGAATGGAATATAAGTATCATCTCCTGGTACTTTAGGAAATTTCTTAGCGACCCAATCTTGTTTTGCCTTGTCTAATCGCTCTTTATCATAAGC
>CAYTVR010000343.1:0-7185 GCA_964441245.1 uncultured Saprospiraceae bacterium
AAGAGTCATAGTGATCTTGTCGTGTATTTGCATTGTTATAGCTAATGCTTTTGCACAAACATTTCAGCTTGAAATCAAGGTTTTAGACCAAGAGAAGAATACGCCAATTGAATATGCCAACTCGATTATTACACCATGTGATTGTGGTGGAATTTCAGATAAAAATGGAATCACAACGATCGATTTAGAAGAGGACAAATATCGAATTATTACGTCTTCCATTGGTTATCGATCGGATACTACTTTTGTTGTTTTAGATCAAAATTTGAGTCTTGAAATACTGTTGTTAAATGAAGGTTTTCAACTCGAAAATATTGTTGTGACTGGACAGGATACTCGTCAAAATATTGAGAGTATCACGATGGGAGTGCAACAACTTAGTGCATTGAAATTGAAAACGTTGCCAACAACGATGGGCGAAACAGATGTGCTTAAAAGCCTAACCTTATTGCCCGGAGTTAGCTCCACGGGTGAAGCCAGTAATGGTGTTTCGATAAGAGGAGGATCTCTAGATCAAAATTTGATATTACTGGATCATGCGCCTATTTATAATCCAACCCATTTGTTTGGTTTATTCTCTGTGTTTACACCTGATGCTATCGGAGAGGTGAATGTTTATAAAGCTAATTTGCCCGCTAAATTTGGAGGACGAGTCGCCTCCGTGATTGATGTTAAAAATAAAAATCCTAACGCAGAAAGTTTCACTTTAACAGGTGGAATTGGTATGGTCTCTACCAATTTAGGAATTGAAACACCAATCGTAAAAGATAAATTGGACCTATTATTTTCTGTTCGAGGAGGATACAATGATTTTATTTTTCCACTAATTGATCGACTTAAAAATACCCGAGCCAATTTTTGGGATTCAACACTTAAGCTAAAATATCAGCCCAATGAAAAAAATAATATTTCTTTCACAGGCTTTAGAAGTCGTGATTTTTATCAATTAGAAATTGCTTCGAAAATTAATAATGTTAACGCAGAAAGTAATCAATATGATTACTCGACGACCAACGGCACCTTAAATTGGTTGCATTCATTTAATGAAAAAAGCCTTTTAAGAATGACCTTGGTCAGTAGTGATTATCGACCTAAGATATTGTTTCCTCAAAAAGATAGTGATAACGTTATCGAGTATGATTCAAGGATTCAAAATAGAATATTTCAAACGGAATTTTCAAAAACACTTAATGAAAAATTTAATTTTTCCTTTGGAGGAGAAGTAGGACAACTTACGCTATCTCCAGGAAGTTTAGAGGCTGGAGCTGAAG
This sequence comes from uncultured Saprospiraceae bacterium, assembly GCA_964441245.1. GTDB lineage: Bacteria > Bacteroidota > Bacteroidia > Chitinophagales > Saprospiraceae > JALZUU01. Next base: position 1,272 of record CAYTVR010000343.1, read on the forward strand.
AGTCAATAGAATCTTTTAGTTTGCTAAAAGAAAAAAGTATGGAAGGTGCAGTTTTTGGAAGCGCCGAATGGTTGCCTTCTGAGAACTTAGCTTTTTCATTTGGTACTCGATATACTCACTTCATTTTATTTGGACCTTTTGAAGAAGCGATTTATGGTGATGAAGAGCGAAATACATTAGAAGGCTCAACATTATTTGATGACAATCAAGTTGTAAAATCATACGGAGGAATCGAACCAAGAGTAGGATTTAGATGGAAAATAAATGAGAACACTTCCATAAAATCAAGCTATGCTTTAACCCGTCAATATTTACAAAATATTTATAACAGTGCGACACCCATTCCGACCTCTCGCTGGAAAAATTCAGACCGTTACATTCAACCACAAAAGGCCGAAACCTATAGTTTTGGTTTTTTTAAAAATATAAAAAATAACGAAATTGCCATTAGTGCCGAAGGGTATTTTCGGAAGGTGGATAACATTCTAGATTATAAGCCTGGATCTAATTTTTTCCTTCAACAATTTGTAGAAAAAGATGTTCTACAAGGAGAGGCACTTAATTACGGAATGGAGTTTAACTTTGAAAAGCCTGAAGGGAAATGGAATGGTTGGTTCAATTATACTTGGTCGCGAAGTATCCGAAAGTTTGAAGCGCAACAATTGCGCAATAGAATAAATAATAATGAATGGTTTGCTTCTGATTTTGATCGGCCACATGTTTTCAATGGGACACTAAATTGGAAAGCTAATGAATACAATACCTTTAGTTTCAATTTTACTTATCAAACAGGAAGACCTTATACTATAGCCAATGCTATTTTTGAAATAGAAGAAGTAAGAATTCCTGTTTTTCTGGAAAGGAATAATGAAAGGCTACCGGCTTACCATCGCTTCGATTTTTCATGGCATGTCCATAATATTACGACCCAAAAAGAAAGAAAATGGAAAGGAGAGTGGATCTTTACAGTTTATAATTTGTATGGTCGAAAAAATGCATTTAATCGGTACTATGGAAGTTTACAAAATGGTCGCTTCGGGAATATCTTTGGAAATAATCCAATAGGAGCGTATCAGCTGTCAATTTTTAGTTCGCCTATAGTTTCACTAAGTTATCGTTTTATTTTTACTCCATTTTAAAATCTTAATGATGAAACTTTCATGTAAACATATATTACTTTTAGGACTGTTGCTTGCTTCTTCAATGGCGAAAATGGAAGCACAAGATTCATTAAGAATATGGGATGACCTCAAATTGAAAACATATCAATTAGAAATTCCTTCAGAAGTAAGCTGGGTGATTGATGGTCGAGAAAGAGTAAAAGAGGTCGAGGAACCAATGTTGTATAAATTTTTGCCAGAGCCTGGATTAGCGAAAGGAACTGCCGTCATCATTTGTCCTGGAGGAGGCTATTATTTATTGTCCATGAGTTCAGAAGGATTTGAAGTAGCTCGAAGATTACAAGCTCAAGGTATCGCAGCCTTTGTATTGAAAAGCAGATTACCCAATCCAAAACATTGGAAAAATGCCACTTATGCTCCCTTGAAAGACTTGGATAAAGCCTTTATGATAATAGAAAAAAATGCAAAGGATTGGAGAGTTGATAAAAATAGGATTGGGGTGATTGGTTTTTCAGCAGGAGGACATTTAGCTGCGTCTTTAAATATTCCAAATCTTCTTCCTGATAGGTTGCGTGAAAAAGAATTTCCAGCTTTTTCTGCTTTGGTTTATCCAGTTATCTCTATGATGGATGAGTTGACTCATCAAGGTTCACAACACAATCTTTTAAGTAAAAATGCTGCTGAAGGATTAAAAGAAAAATTTAGTGGAGAATTGAATACACATCCTAATATGGGACCCACTTTTTTGGTTCATGCAGTAGATGATCATGTGGTAAAAGTAGACAATGTGTTAACTTATGCGAGTGCGATTGCTGGACATCAAGGAGCCGTAGAAATGAAAATTTATGCCAAAGGTGGTCATGGATTTGGTATTGCCAACGATCAAGCTCACTTATCCAAATGGATGACAGATTTTGAAGATTGGTTAAAGTATATTTACCATTAAGGGATCTAAAAACAATGACTTAATCATTTTAGTTACCCTCAAAACCATTTGTGCTAATCTTATATGAATTATATAAGCATTTTTGTCAGACGGAAGTCGAATACAAACCTTGAAAAATGAATAATATATTATCTAAATTGGTTATTTTTAAAGTATTCTTCTTAGGGATCATTTTATTAGTGGCTTGTCAGCCAAAAAGTGGGACTTCTTTAAAGGAAAATGTTCCTAAATCGGAAATAGTTGATTCAGAGTCCAATATTGTTTCCTTAACGGATCGACTAAGAATGGTATCAGGTGTTTCGGTCGTTGGATCAGGAAGATCTGCTACGGTTCGGATCAGAAGTGGAGGAAGTTCATTCCTAGGAGATTCGGAGCCTTTGTTTGTTGTAGATGATCAGATTATCATGGGAGGATTAGCATCCGTTATTGATTTAGTTAATGTGCTCAGTATAAAACGAATAAATGTATTGAAATCAGCTTCCGATATAAGTTTTTATGGAGTAAGAGGAGCTAATGGAGTTATAGAAATTGAATTGAAATAAATTAACAAATTTAATAAGTATGAAAATGAATTTTACAAAGAAATTATTGTGCCTAGTTATTTGTTTTAGCGCCCTAGTTGGGGTTAATAATTTAGATGCGCAAACAACCTATTATGTAGCTAAAACAGGAGCCGATGGAAATAGCGGAACAGAGGATAGCCCTTTTTTAACGATCCAAAAAGCAGCTACTGTTGCAAATGCTGGAGATGTCGTTATGGTAACAGAAGGCATTTACCGGGAAACGGTTATACCTAGTAAGTCAGGTAGTGAAGGAAATCCAATTACTTACAAAGCTAAGGACGGTGATGAAGTCGTCGTTTCAGGAATGGAAGTACTGAATGGTTGGCAAACAGACCAAGGGAGTATAAAAAAAGTGCAGGTTCCTTTTTCATTAGGTAATGATAACATGATTCTGTACAATGGAGTATTATGTGATTTAGCACGTTATCCTAATAACACAGATGCTGATCCATTTACTACAAATGCCAATAATAGTTCTGGCGGAAGCTTAAGCGAGATGAGCGGAACTTTTCCTAATTATGACTGGACGGATGGTGGATTTATATGGTATTTAGGAAATAGTCGTTGGACTTCTTGGCGGGTACCCATTACCTCTTCATCTTCTGATAAAGTTGGATTTACTGCTCCTTCTTCATGGGTTGGAACTAATCATGATCCTGCTAATGGAGGATTATTCATTTTGGTTGGATTACAAGAAGCTTTGGATCACGAATACGAATTTTTCTATAAACCAAGTAATTTAACATTGTTTTTACAAACTCCAGGAGGTGTATTACCTGCTGACGGTGAAGTGGAAATGAAAAAACGAAATCATGGTTTTCGAATCCATAACAAAAATTACATCATCATTGATGGAATAGATGTCTATGGATGTAATATTGAGCTGACAGGATCTTCCTCCAATAACATCATTCGAAATATAAAATCTACTTGGGGAAACCATACTTGGGGAGAAGTGGAAGAAGAATCTATTATCGATTATTATAGTATTTTCTTGGGAGGAAGTAATAATTTGGTAGAAAAAAGTGAAATCGCATGGGGAGCAAATTCCGGTATTCGTTTAGCTGGTGATCAAAACGTAGTACACAATAACATCATTCATGATTTTAATTATATAGCTACTTACGGTGCTCCTGTACAAGTTCGATATGGAGAAAACTCTAAAGTAACTCAAAATACTATTTACAATGGTGGTCGTGACTTGATTCAAGGGGTCAATAGGAATAGTGAATACGCTTATAATAATTTGTATAATAGTAATATCATTAATGACGATTGTGGTCCAATTTATGTTTGTTGTGGACAGCACTATAGTGAAATACATCACAACTTTATTCATGATTGTGATTCTGAAGGAACACATTATAAAGCAACGGGGATTTACCTAGATAATTCCTCACAATATTGGGATGTACATCACAATGTAATCATGAATATGGAATGGACTGGTATTCAGCAGAATTGGGATAATTGGTATATCAATATTTATAACAATACGATTTGGAATACGAGTGAATCTATGGGATCTTGGACGCCAACTGGAACTCAGTTTATAGATATTAATGTATTTAATAACTTGGCCGATGATCCTACTTGGGAAGGAACGGATTTCTCTAATAATTTAGGAGTAGAGACTTCTCCATTTAAAGACATAGATGGAAATAATTTTCAATTGAAAGAGAATAGTGAAGCGATTGATTATGGAACTGTAATCGATGGTATGCCAGCAGAATATATGGGAAGTAGTCCTGATGCAGGGGCCTTTGAAAGTGGAGCGGTTCCATGGGTACCAGGAGCGACTTGGATTACGAGTCCATTTCCAGTGAGTACCAATGATGTTGAAATAAAAGAACTCAATATTGAGATATTCCCAAATCCAACTATTGATCATTTTAAAGTAGATTTAGACGATCAAGATGCTCATGAACTATATGTTTTTGATGACACAGGAAAACAAGTCATGCATAGTCAAAGCGTAATGAGTGGCGAAGCCATTCAAGTTCAAACTTTGAGTACGGGGATTTACTTTGTGTATTTCCTAAAAGGAAATGTGGCTAAAGTTGGTCGAATAATGAAACTGTAATATTGAAAAAGTAAAACTTTGAAATACCAATATCTTCTTTTTTGTGCAATCGCGTGGTTCGGATCGAATCATGCGATTGCACAAAAAGAATTTGCACCGGAAGGAGCAGAATGGTGTTACCAATATTTGAATAGTGATAATGACATAGAGGCTTATATTGGCATGAAGTTCATTAAAGATACTTTTGCCGATCCTTGGGAGGCTAAATTGATTCGCGGTAAGCTGGTTAATATCTCAAGTATGGAAAGTCTGGATCGATATAATCGAGATTATCTTTATCACACCAGTAATGACTCAGTTTCCTTTATCTATGGAAATGACTCCCCTTTGTTTTATCTTTTCGATACGAGGTATCGTATCGGAGATACTGTTTTAACTTACCTTTATAATTCTAGTTTTTTAGTCACGGAAGTGGATTCAATAACTTTTAAAAATGAGAACATTCATATTTCAGATATGGAACTTATTTTAAATAGGGATATAAGCATCAGACTCTATGGACATATAGGTCCTAATACTGGATTTTTAGAAGGGTGGTGGACCAATCCCTTAGATGACAACATCTTTGAATTGGCGGCTTATCGAGATGATGAAATTGGAACAATATCCATTAAAGAAGAAGCTTGTTTTAGTATTCTAGAATACGTAGCACCTGAAAAATTAAAACCTGATACCTGTCAATTAATTGTTTTTCCCAATCCTGTCCAAGATCCTCTACAATTAAAGCTGGAATGCAATAATAATAAAACGAGAACCTTTGATTTAGTCATCAGAGATGTTGCAGGAAGATTATGCCTAAGAGAACAAATCACTTTCGTAGAAATGCACGAGGTAGACGTTTCCAAGTTTTCTTCTGGTGAATATTTTGGCACCTTACAAAATGAAAACAAAAGATTTGATTTTAAATTCTCTAAATTTCAATAACTTTCTTATTATACCGATTGATTTAATATTCGAAATAATAATAACAAATTATTGATTATGTACAGTTTTAAAAGTTGTCTAGTTTTTCTATTACTTTTCTCTTCTAATTGGGCGTTCAGCCAAAATGAAATATGGTTTAATACTGAGTTAGATATAGATACGCGTCTTGAAGGATTAATAAAATCAATGACCGTTTCTGAAAAAATATCTCAATTATTAAATGATAGTCCGGCAATAGAACGATTAAAAATTCCCTCTTATAATTGGTGGAACGAAT
>CAYTVR010000344.1:0-7158 GCA_964441245.1 uncultured Saprospiraceae bacterium
GAAATTTGTAGTTTACTAAAGTCATTGGATATTGGATATTGGATATTGGATATTGACAATTCCTTCCTAAAAATTCCCATTCCTTTTCGACTTTGATTCAAATTTTTTTTCAAAAAAAAAGCACCCTCCTGTAGAAAGTGCTTTATAAAATAGATCGAAGAGATTTTTTTACCAATGATATCGAATGCCAAGTCTTAAACCGACATTTAGATATTCTTGATCCAAAGTATTTTTATCGCTGGTGATCGATTGAAGATTATATTTCAATTCTGGACTCGCCCAAAGACTAAATTTATTCGCTACTTTATAGCTTAGTCCAGCAGCCCCCAATAAGCTAATGCCCGTTCGTGTTTTAAATAAATCTGCATTTTCCTTCAAATCCAAAACTTGATCAGTCGAACTAAAAATTTCACCACTAGGTTTGAACCAAATGTTGACAGATGCACCTCCTTCTATAAACCAGCCCAATCGTTTGTCTTCTGCTCGCTTTGATTGATACCCCACAATTATTGGTATATCAATACTGCGATAACGATTAAATTTTTTCTTGCGAATCCAGTATTTTGTGGTGACCTCACCCTCTCCTTTTCTATCTGATGCAACACCATCTATGTTGTAATAAATAGCAACCAATTGATCCGGCTCCACTTCTGTAGAATCCCACTCGATGTAAGCATTAAACCGTTCATTGATTTGTCCATATTCTAATCCTGACTTTAAGTATAAACCATTTTTGTATTGCATGACAAAATCTAGATTGACTCGAAAAGCATCTAGAGTAGTCTCCATTGAATCACGAATTTCTACATAATTCCTCGGAGCTGAATCTTTAGAAGATAATGTTCGAAAACCTTTTCCGTAAGTAAACGCAGCACCATTTGAGAAACGCCAATTTTTTTCTTGCTTCTTTGCCTCTTCTACATTTTTATCCTCAAGTTTTGGTCTTTTTTCTTTCATCATTGCGAGCAAAGTCTCATCCATTAATGCTGGACCGAGAAGTAAATTCATCCTACTTGTAATCGGCAATAATTCACTTTTCACAATAGCTAATGAAGGATCAATTGAGTTTTCTAACATATCCGCAGATCGTTCGGTTACTTCTAGTTCTACTCTTTTTGTATCAAACTCATTTGCATTAATGGTGTTCAGATTTCCATGTTCGATATTAGCTTCATTTTTAAATACTTGCTGATGATTCGGTGTTGGAATGGCCAATTGATCGGTATCTGTAGTAGAGACATTTGGCTGTATATTTTTAGCTGTAGCTAAATGACTATTCGATTCGGTTCGTGATGTTTCCACTACATAATCCGATGCTTCGATAATCTTTTGATTAGGCTTCATTGCCAATGAATGATCTTGTTTTTTTGTCGTATTGTTAGCTAAGTCTTCCCTAACTTTTTTATCCACTGCTTTCTCGTCGGCTGCTAAAGTAATGGTATTATTATTCGTTTCTACATCCTGTTTTGTATCCTCTTTTGCATTCTTTTTTGGGGCTACATCAGAAATAATTTTCTTTGTTTTTGAATCTGATTGTTTGGAATCTATTGTTTTTTCGTTGGCACTCAAAGTGCCTTGATGCGGATCATTTTCGTTAGCCGAAAACTGAAAAGTATAGAGCAGCGCAATACTAGCCAAGAGGAAAGCACCTCCCAATAACCAAAAGATAAAAAACCTTCGTTTTGGTTTTTTCTTCTCGTTTTGTTTAGCCTGTATTTTCTGCCAAAGCAAATCCGGATCAGTAGATGTCTGATGTTCTTCTACCTGATTTTTTATGAATTTGTCTAACCTATCCTGGCCCATAATTCTTGCTTTTTCTGATTATCTAATTTAGTTCGTATTAGCTTCTTAGCTTTTGATAAATTACTTCGGGAAGTGGATTCTCCGATATTTAAAAGTGCACCAATTTCTTTGTGAGAATATCCTTCGACTACTGCGAGGTTAAAAATTTGGCGATAACCATTGGGTAAAGTATTGATTAAGGCCATGATATCCTCTGCTTGCAAATGCTCATAAACGCTTGGATCTAATTGCCGCTCCTCGAAACGTTCTACCGATTTTTCATGTGTAAAACTTTTTTTATTCAATCGCTTTAAAGCAGTGTTGATCACTATCCTCCTCATCCAGGTGGCCAGCGCTCCTTTATTCGGGTCAAATTGGTTGATGGCTCCAAAAATTTTAATGAATGCATCTTGCAAAACGTCTTCAGCATCAGCACTATTGGGTGTATATCGTCGACTCACCGTTAGAAGCATAGAGGAGTAGTTGACGACCAGCATGCGTTGGCATTTGGGGTCATCTTTAATACATCCTTTTATGATTTCCTGTGGGGACATTTAGTGGTTTTAAGTTTTGTTCCTAATATTTACTTTTTGAAAAGCGGGAGTCAGCTTCTTGCCATATCTGACTCCCTATTTTAGCTCTCTCTATATATTTTTTTACTTTTATAAATCTTGTATCTATCCAATGTATTTTGCCATTCATAAAATGGGATTACATGCAAGTGATTCGTTTCCTTTATTCTTCCAATAATATTTTAAAACTTCCACTCACATCTTGTGTCGTTCCAATTGTTCCAAGTGGGCTCATTGTTCCAATGAAAGAACCGACAACAAAACCGCCTACTGTTTCAATAGTAGTAAACTCTACCTCTAGATCACATTGTGCAGCAGTAGTATTACTACAAAGTAAAACGATTAACTGTGGCGTACTATCTGCATAGCTAGCTTTTCCGTATTTGGGTGTAAAGATTCCAGGAGACGGAGCATTTATTCTTAATTGAATTGCCGGTAAAGCTTGGGTGTTTGGAGGAACTTCCACAAAAGCATTAAGAATAATAGCACCTGTGCCTGTTTCAAAACTAGCATGAGGGGCTTCATCTATGGTTTCTATACCTGCTATCGTATAGATCATAAATTCGGTCAAATCTTCACAGACCAAAACGTTAGCTAGATCTAGACTTGATAGCCCACTGAGGTCTGCTATAAGTGTATTACTTTTCTTTGAGTTGACGATGTCAAATCCAGTTGTCTCAACAGTAGTCGCATTACATATGTTAACGGTTTCACTAAAAGTTCCGTTCTCATCAGCTAGCACAATTAATGGCCCAAAGCCAAAGTCAATTTTTAAATAACCATTTGCTATAGGATTATTCTCGCAATTAACTAAAGTACCAGATATGGTATAAAAATTCTCGTCTGTATTTACTGTGATATTTGGAATGCTTACATCAGTAGAGAATGGTCCAATTAATTCGGAGTAAATTTCATTACCACAATTGTCTTTTATGAAGATGTTCAACTCTTGGTCTTTGGGAACTGCTCCAGCATAAACTCCGTCTTCGTTTGTCCAACCAAATCTAACCATCCCACTAGAAACGGCTGTAATCTTTATCAAAGTATTTGGAAGAGGAGCACCATTGGCATCTGTAATCTTTCCGTCAATAAAAACGAAATCCCCTGGTAGATCACAATTCCAGAAAGAGAAGTGACTGACGGTTCCAACATATTGATTCCCTTGTAAAGTCGCTTGACCTTCTTCCATCCAATAACCCGTAGATTCATTAAAATACCATAATGGAATAATAGTAGGAGCATTCGCAATCAAGGCATCAGGTACAGGAATTGTTATCGTAGCAGTTTGACCATCTGCAATATTTAATGATTCGCCAGCATCATCTTCTAATTCAACGGCGATCATTCCAAAAGTAATCAATTGTTGTCGTTCATTATCCGTGTTCATCCCTCTAAGGTCGCCTGGCATTATTTGGCTGATATCAGCTGAAGTTGGATCCAACCAAGTTGCATACACATTTACATTCCCATTATAAGTTCCACCACTTTCTGTTTGGATAGCATTTGCTGAAAATTCGACAGAGGCACCATCACTCGTAGCCACCGTACCGCCTGAACTAGCCATAAAATTACCCGTCAATATTTTGGGGATCATTTTGATTTTGGTGAAATTATGTTTGTTCAATTCAGAATGGATAAATTTAGAATTGTAAAAATAGCCCTCTTTTTCAGCGGTCACTAAACTCCCTTCTTCGTTGATCTCCACATTTGTAAAGGAAAAATACCCATTCTCATCCGTAGTGGTAGAGTTGGTGCCGAAAGTAATTAAGGCCTCTTCGATTCCTTGATTGGTATCATCAGTCAATACACCAGAAAAAGAGCCATTGACAATAATATCAGGCGTTGGAGTAGTATCTGGAGGAAATCTCCCAGTTGTTTCTTCATCTTTTCGACAAGAAGTAAATAAAAGACAAGCAAAAAGGAATAGGAGACCAATAGGTATTAGATTTTTCATTTTTAATTTTTAATTCTGATTTGTTTGACCCAATCAGTTAGTCGTTTTAGTTAGCTCGCAATTGCTTTCAATAAACTATATCCTATAAGTTTTAAAAACGATGCCTTGATCGGAAAAAAAATTATTCTAGCTAGTTAATTAGTTTAAAAATCAAGTGCCAGCAACTAACATGTATAAACAAGTAACAACAAGGTTTAGGTTAATTTCCTTGACGGAAAATGGGAAGATTTGAAGTCATTATTTGGTCTTTCTATCTTTTTTTGTTGGAGCTGCTTTTTTTACTAAAAATTCTTTTATTTATAGGTCAAAAGACTTATCTTTGCACACGCATTTGCAATGGCGAGTGTGTTTTAAAATAGAAGTAACTGATTGTCAATTATTTAAGTAGACAATTTGACTGAACATTTAAAGGATTTACTTTCGAAAATCGCTTTTACTTTATTTTGAAAACGTTCTTTCATTAAAAAAAGAACAAAAAACGGCTGCGTAGCTCAACTGGATAGAGTACCTGACTACGAATCAGGCGGTTACAGGTTCGACTCCTGTCGCGGTCACTAAAAGCAAGTTCAAATTATGTTTTGAGCATGCTTTTAATAAAAATTTACCGTCTCAAACGAATTTGAGATGGAGCAGTAAATAGTACATAAATAGTGTTTCAATCATTTTAAGAATGGTTGATTTTAAAAAACAAGATCATGTCAAGAGTTTGTCAATTAACAGGAAAGCGTCCAATCACCGGTAATAATGTGTCTCACTCTAACCGTAAGACCAAGCGTCGATTTTTACCTAATTTGATCACCAAACGTTTCTACATTCCAGAAACCAACCAATGGGTATCATTAAAAATTACCAATAAAGCACTTAGAAACATCAACAAATTAGGTGTTTTTGCTTACTTGAAAAAATTGGAAAGAAAAGGTGTTGACACTGGTGTCAAATTAAACATCAAGTAATTCGTACTCAATCAAATTTAAAATTAAATAGCAATGGCTAAGAAAAGTAAAGGTAACCGAATGCAGATTATTTTGGAATGTACTGAGCATAAAGAGTCTGGTAAGCCAGGAACTTCTCGATACGTTACTCAAAAAAATCGGAAAAATACGCCTGCTCGTTTGGAATTAAAGAAATTCAACCCGATATTGAAGCGAATGACCCTTCACCGGGAGATTAAATAATAAATTCGCTAACATTTAAAATTATAACGTCATGGCTAAAGTCAGTAAAAACGCAAGGGTCGCGCAACGTGCGGCCAACGCAGGATCAGGACGGGATTTCGTAAAGGTAGTAAAACCAATGAAAGATCCTGTATCTGGAAAATACACTTACAAAGAAGTAATGATTCACAAAGATAAAGTGAAAGAATTCTTTGCTGCTAAGTAATCTCAATCTTCTTGATCACTTCGAGAATGATTAAATCAAAAGGCTTTTCTTTAAATAAAGAAAAGCCTTTTGTAGTTTCGTGAACAATTGTTATTATTGAGTCATTCTAACTATGAAGTTGTTTTTAAATAACTTCGATATCATCACGCTCACTAACTATTACCAATATGACTTTGGTATTCATTAAAAACACGATATGAGTTTTTTTAAGAAATTTTTTAGCAAGAAAAAAGAAGAAGAATTAGACAAAGGTCTAGAAAAAACGAAAACAGGCATCTTTTCCAAAATATCTAAAGCGATTGCTGGAAAATCAACCGTCGATGTTGAAGTATTAGATGAAGTTGAAAATATTTTGATCGCTTCTGATGTCGGATTAGACACGACCGTCAAAATAATTGAAAGAATAGAAGCCAGAGTCGCAAAAGATAAATACATCAATACCAAAGAATTGAATGATATCCTTCGAGATGAAATCGTTCAATTACTCGCCGAAAACAATACCTCCGAAGTGGAAAGTTTTGAGCCGCCAGTGACCACCAAGCCTTATGTGCTAATGGTCGTAGGTGTCAATGGCGTTGGAAAAACAACTACGATCGGAAAACTTGCCTATCAATATAAATTGCAAGGCAAAAAAGTCGTACTAGGTGCCGGTGATACTTTTAGAGCTGCCGCTGTAGATCAACTTAAAATATGGGCTGATCGTGTGGGCTGCGAATTCTTTAGCAAAGGAATGCACACCGATCCGGCAGCAGTGGCCTACGAAACGGTTCAATATGCGATCAATAATGATTGTGATGTAGCGATCATCGATACCGCTGGTCGATTACATACCAAGATCAACCTGATGAACGAGCTGACCAAGATTAAAAAATCCATGTCTAAAAAAATGGAAGGTACGCCTCACGATGTGATGTTGGTGCTAGACGCTACGACTGGACAAAATGCCATCGAACAAGCCAAACATTTTACTGCTGCTACAGAAGTCACTAGTCTTGCTTTGACAAAATTGGATGGTACCGCCAAAGGTGGTGTCGCAATCGGGATCAGCGATCAATTTAAAATTCCAATTCGCTATATCGGTATCGGTGAGCAAATCGACCAATTACAGGTATTTAATAAACGAGCATTTGTAGATTCATTGTTTAAAGAACAAGTGGGGAAAGACTCGTAGGAGTTTATTGAATGCGGGAATAATTGAATTTTGAATGGCCTTCTAACGTCTGATTAACGATAGAAGGCCATTCAATTATCCAAAATTCCCACATTCAATAACTCATCTCCGCGTTAAAGGGCCGTTTTATTTGGGTTATGTTGAAGATAGATCAATTTTCCTAGCTTCTAAAGAATATAAAATATTATTATTTTGCATTTATTTCAAACACTACTCCCGGTAAATTTCGTAAGAAAACTACTATTAATGCGAATGACGGGTTAAAACCCAATTAAAATTAATAAAGCGGCAGTCAATTT
>CAYTVR010000345.1:0-7072 GCA_964441245.1 uncultured Saprospiraceae bacterium
ATAAATATACACAGACCATTCCGTTTAAGCCCAAAAGTCCGCATTACGTTTAGGTATTGTTAGCAATAGTTATTTTTCTATAAGTGGCTTAATTTTTTGTTCCACAAACAGTTTTTCAAAGTCCGTTATGGTCATTTGTTTCACAAAATTTACATCATCTTCGTCTACTCCGGAGAAAATTAAAGTCCCTCCCTCAACGTGGTAATAAAGAATGCTATCGAGCTTAATGCTCAAAAGACCTTTTTCTTTCTCTTGAACTATTAAGGACAGTTCAATTTCTGCATTTTTATCTGGAATTTTCAACAAAGAAATATACTTGTCATTTTCCAAGGAGTAGTACACTAGGCCTGCGGTCTGAGCCTTTTTTAAATCTGCTTCTAGTTCAATTTGATAATTTGACTTTAAATCAAGACGTCCTTCTTTTTGTGGGACCGAGGTGGCTATGAAGGCGAAACAGCAAATACCAATTATGAATAGTTTGAGAAACTTTTTTGGCTGAACAAATTGCTGAAAATTCGAATTCCAATATGTATATGAAATCGGTAGAATAAGCAAAGAAACTAAGTCCGTGTAATCTACCGTTCGGTCAATTCCAATTCCGTATGAGTGAGCAAAATCAAAAAACGGCTGCGAATATTCCGATTTCCAGATTATGAATAGTATTCCGCTAAAAATGTAAATAGGTTTTATTCTTTTCGAAAAGAAACAACTTAGAAAATATGGAAAGGCAAATAGTCCAGCAAAATCGGATAGTTTGCCAGTAAGAAAATTATGATACTCGTATTTAAGGTACAGGTCATTAATTAACAGTAGAAAAACTGAGGCAAGGAATATAGTCCGAAATAAGTGCTTTTCCTTAGTCACAATTTCTTTTTCATAATTATTGCTAACAATTGTATATAGTAACAAGTTACTATATTTCTTTTTTAGCAAAACTAATCTAAGGGATTTTTGATGTCCTTATATGTATTTGTCGCTACATGAGTGTATATTTCTGTTGTTTTGCTTGAACCGTGTCCTAGAAGTACCTGAATTTGTCTAAGATCAACACCTTTTGCAAACATTAAATCTATAGCTTAATTTTAATGCTTACTGGTGAACAATCTTTGAAGACTTACAGTTGTGTGTTCGTTTCTTATTGATTTACATTTGAGAGATAATTTCCTCAATTTTATTTGTGAAGCTTATATAGCCATTCCATCCTTTTACATTGGTTAGTACAGCTATAGATAATTCCTTTTCAGGTATCATAACTAGAATTGCCGAGCCACCTGCCTGTCTACCCGTATGCCCAAATCTTTTGGTGTCTTTTGATGGAAAAATCATTATCCCATAACCATAATTCTCCTTGTTAGGTATTGCATAACGCCACAAAGGCATTTTCTCATTATTGTCTTCTATTTTTTTTATGTAATTAGAGGACATTAACTTGATTTTTTCGGATGAAAAATAGTATTGATTTAGAAATGAATTAGCGAATAGAATCAAATCTAATGCTGTTGTCAAATGTCCTCCGGCTGGCAGATTTTCACTTACATCGCGCATATCTGCTCTACGAATAAGTTTACCTCTTTGTACTCTGTAACCAGATGCCCTATTCGGAATAATTGCCCAAGCATCATCCTCCAAAGTATTATTCATTGAAGTTGGTTCAAAAATATTTTGTTTTGTAAGTTGTTGATAGGTTAAATTAGAAGCTCCTTCAAGCACACAAGCTAGTACTCTATAGGCTTGAGAGGAGTAGTGCCAATCGGTACTAGGCTCGAAAAGAAGAGGGTCATTCTTGAAATTATCAAGAGCTTTTTTTATTTCTGTATACCTAGTGAATTCACCTAGTACTTCTTTTCTATATCGATTATTTATGTCAAGACTATCTCGACCGTTTTTTGCATTTTTTAATTCTTCTTCTAAATCTATGTAGGAACGAATTCCACTTGTGTGTGTAAGTAATTGTCTAGTAGTAATAATATGTTCTTTCACAGGAAAATCAGGACAATATTTTTGTATAGGGTCGTCTAAATTTAATACTCCTTTATCTACTAGTATCATTGCAATTGTAGATGTCCATAATTTTGAAACTGAAGCAGTTCTGTATTTTGTTTTGGTGGTTGCAGAAACGTTATTTTCTATATCAGCCAATCCAAAGGCTTTGTTAAATATTAAGCTATCTTTTAGGCTTATAGCTATTTGTAGTGACGGTGCTTTTGAATTCTCTAGCTCTTGTATGGCTAGTTCTGATATTTTACTTTTTAATAAATCTGTGTTTAAGTTCGCTATTTGAGCGGATAGATTTAATCCATATAGTAACAGAGTGAACTTCAATATGTATTTCATTTGATAATTGTTTTGAGTTAAAGACTGTGAAATTTTTGAAAGGTTACAGTTTTTTTTGAATTGTAGCTAACGCTCCAGTATATGAAAAGTAGCGCTGAAAAAGTGCCATAAGCTTTGTGTTTGCAAATGCTCGCGCTATTTTTCATATACATTGTTAGCAACCGACTTTTCGAATTTTTATACCAAAAAACTGTTTTAATTTAAATTCAAACTCATTCTCATTAAAATTTATCTCTTCCTTGATTCCAAAGCGATTAATTTTTAATTGAGAGTTATTCAGAGTAATTCAGAGTAATTCTTCCGTCTGTTTTTGCAATTGAGATTAGTTTTTTCTTGGTAAAATGTGAATTTTGACTAGTCTGATGAAATTCACATCTTTTAGTGCATTCAGAAAGTTTGCGTTCTTCGTTTTTAAAAATGTATTGAGGGAATAAATTATTATCCTTTATTTCGTTTATTCCGTAATAATCTTTGTCGTATTTGTCAAAATAGAATTTTCCAAGGCTGTCAGGAATCATTCCTCCTTATTTTTTATACATTGTTTTGGTACGTTTTTCCTTCAGACCAATATATGTTCTTGATAATCTTTTTACCATTTTTTCTACAATCGATTTGTTTCAAACTAAAATAGTGAATCCATAGTATCTCAACCTTGCGCATTTGCCTATTTCATGCTTTTATCCCTACTATGAAAGGAATTTTCTTTCCAAATTCTCGATGATATAGTCTGTTTTAATAATGTTCAAGTCGAAATTCTAATTGGACAAGGATTTTGGAAATATGATAAAAAAATCTACGTTTTAGTGATAAGATTTTTCAAAACTTTCCATTTTCGAAAAACTTCAATAAGCCCCAAATCCATGAAGATTCAACTAAAATATCACCCCCACTGGTTTATAGGTATCAGCATTTTTGTCCTATGCAGTCTGTTTTCGTGCTCTAAAGCGATTGAAGACCAAATCCAGAACCCTGATGAATTGGAGTTAACTGAACCATTAACCACACCATTAGGTCCATCAAACTGGGAAGACAGGTCAGCTGCCCAAGGCGTATTGATGGCCACACGTTTTGATGCCAAGAGTGATGTTTTGAATTGGTTACATTTAGATGCTTTACAAGATCACGTGTCTTGGGAACGGGAGAATAAATCTTCCGGTCAGGGTTCATTGCGTTTTGATATTCTAAAAGAAGATGGTGCCAACTCTGGGAATTGGCGGCGATGGCTCTCAGATGATAAGCGTGAATTTGCTGAAGGTGATGAATTTTATGTTTCTTATCGCCAGTATGTACCAACATATTACGCGACACATGTTTTTAAAGAAGGTGGCGGATGGAAACAATCGATTATTAGTAGAAATGCCCAGGAAATGAACGGAGAGAATGTTGGTCAACCAGCAGGGTCCAATCAACTGAACGAAATCGTTTTGGTCAACAATGGATACAGAAGTGTCGTGGCGGGTTATAATAGAAGTACGACAGGTGCCTATCTTGGTTGGGAGGTACCTATAGCAACGGCTTGTAACAACTCAGATTTTGTTTATCAAAACATGGTCGATAGAGAATTGTCTTCCATGGGAACAGATTGCGAAAATGATCGAGCGCGTTATGGAGGGCTGTATTCCTATGGAAGTAAAACTGGAGTACCCGACCCAATCAGCGGGGCCTTTATTTACTTTCCAAATGAATGGCTTACATTCAAAATATATGTTAAACTTGGTAGTCAGGGTAGTAGTTCAACAAATTCGCACATCAAAATCTGGGCAGCAAGACAAGGAGAAGATTTTGAGCTTTTAATAGACCGTAATGATATGGATTTTGGTAATGGGCCAAACCACAACACCCTATGGTTATTACCGTATGATACTGGCAAACGACCTGATTCTACCCGTGAGGATACTTATACCCTTTATGATGAAGTTATAGTGTCGCTGAATGACATTGTAGCCCCGAGTAATTAATCAGGTCTTTTATATCTCAAATCCCTATAAAATGAAATCAACGACTGCCAGTTCTATCCAAAAAAAAACTCTTTTAGCCTTCCTAGCAACAGGCATGATGTTCTACATATCATGTTCAATAGACAGTGAGGTCAAACCTCTTACAGATAATCAACCCATCGGAATCGATCCAATCGATGAACAGGAACCCGATAACCCGCCTATAGTTACCTCAGGCGAATGGTCCAGTGTACCGAATACGAAATTACAAGACCTAAACCCTTGTCCAACTGATGACTGTTCGTATTCGGCTAATTTGGGTTTCTCCTCGATTATTGAAGCCTGGTGCGGTGGAGTCTTTGACCCTATCGGTAACAGAATGCTCATTTGGGGAGGTGGCCATCAAGGTTACTATGGCAATGATATGTACGCTTTTGATTTAGACACCAGTACTTGGTCACAGATTATACCACCATCAAACTACGCTGCTACCTCGAATGACGAGTCATTGGGGCGCTACCCTGACGGAAGACCAATCGCCAGACATACCTATGGAAACATGGCCTTTGTAGCTTCTGAAAATACCTTTTTGGCAACGGGCGCCTACGGAATAAGTCCCTCGGGAAATGGAGATAATCGTTTTTGGGCATTAGATTTAAGTTTACCCGGCCCAGAATGGTCAGAAAAAACCGCAAGTGAAAGTATTGGAAGCATGACGGCCTCTTATGCAACATATAATCCCATAGATAAGATGGTTTATTACCACAAGGGTTCCAGTGGTAGGTTTTACAAATACGATATCAAAACTGATACCCATACTTATCTAACTCAAAAACCAGTTCAAATATATGCAGCTTCAGCCATGGACACTAAACGCAACAAACTATTGATTTTGGGTGGGTCGTCAGGCAATCAGGCTTTTGTTTGGGATTTAAATAGTTCGATACCTTCTAGTGAAAACTTAATGAATAATACCAATTTCCAAAACTCATTGGGTGCTGAATTGGCTAATGATTCACAATTTGGTTTAGCCTATGATGCTTCGAAAGACAGGTTTGTAGCTTGGAAAAATGGAAAAACAGTATACGTTATTAATCCTGAGACTTATGAAGTAGTAAAGACAGTTCCTTCGGGTGAAGTTAATCCAGGTGATCCCGTATCAAATGGAACCTACGGAAGGTTTAGATACGCACCTTCTATTGAAGCTTTTGTATTGGTCAATAGAATAGACCAAGATATATTCATTTTTAAGTTGTAAGAATATAAATTAAATATGAAAAGAGTATTAAGGTAATTGTTTAATGGAATCAATCAGATTTTTCCTTTTGCTTTTAATAATCGGTAAAACATCACCAGTTGTAAGACTGATTGTGTTGTTTTTCTTATTGATAGATTGAACAAAGTCCAAATTCACGAGAAAACTCTGGTGATTTCTAAAGAATTGTCTCCCTTCTAATCTCTTCTCAAATGATTTAAGTGTTCGGGATACCAATATTTTGCGGTTACTAATAAGCACAAAACGAGCATAATTATTATTTGATTGAATGTATATAATATCGTTTAAATTAACCACATGAATTTCATTCAGGTTTTTTAATATTATTTTTTCATCTGTTTCGATTCCTTTTCTTTTTTAATTGTGAAAATATTGGTTCAAATGTTCGTACTATTCTCGTTAAAACTTCTTTTTTAAGCCACTGTTTCTGGTTGACATCATTTTAATGATTTTTGGAAATCATAATCTCTTTATTATTTCCCTTAATGCTAATTTTCCTTCTTTCATCACCTGCAAAAGAGGCCAAATATGAGGCATGTTTTCTCCTACGATTACCTCTGTATCAACTTTGGATGCAATCATTTTTTCAACTGCTAATTGTTGGTCAGGATAAGTAATGTCACTCTCTGCTAGAAAAAAGAATGTTTTTGGGAATTTTTCAAAACTGCCATATAGAGGAGAAATCATCACATTTTTTAAATCATTGTTTTCAGCACACATTTTCTTTGCACTCAACACTCCTATTTTAGACAGCATCGGGTCAACTTTATCTATTTCATCAATTTGAGGGTTACACATAGTTGCATCCATAACCGGAGAAATAAGAATTATTTTAAGTGGTAATTCGATATTATCCCTGATAAGCCTTTGAATTAAAGCTGAAATTAAAGTACCCCCAACGGAATCTCCGATAAATGATATTTGGTTGGATTGAAATCTCTTAAGTGCTTCGATATATACAGAATCTATATTTGCTGATATTTCTGAAATTTTATTTTTAGGAGCTTTGGGATAATCACACATCCAAATTATATGATTTGTTTTTTTAGCAATCTCTTTTACACTATCCCAATGATGTTTTACTGGACCCGAAATAAAGGCTCCTCCATGTACAAATATCAACAACCTGTTGGAGTCTTTATTTAACGCTATTTCGGTAATTAGGGAGTTTGAAATTTTAAATGTTTGAAGGATAGTATGCTTAAAGAATTTACTTTCTGGATAATGAATATCTTGTTTTCTAATTTTTTCATAATCTATAGGGTCTTTAGCAAACTCTTTTTTTACCCCTCTAAGCTTAATAATAAATAGTGTGATATAATATGTGAGGCTATGCTTCATTCGGTTTGAATTCGTTTTCTTTAAGACTAATAGAACCTATTTATTCTCCTTTAAGTGATATCACATCTCAAAAAATAGAATATGTAACCGTTAGTTTTTTATTGATTCAATTCTTCGATTTATATTTTTAAGTTCCACTGAATTAGGATAATATTTTAAGCTTAACTCAACAACATCTTTTAAT
>CAYTVR010000346.1:0-7062 GCA_964441245.1 uncultured Saprospiraceae bacterium
CACTTGAAGTGATCACTATTTCAGCTACAGCTGAACAATTATCCATTCCTGTTGCTTCACCTGTATTCGCAGGCGAGGTATCGGCATCACATTCAATAGTCACATCGGCAGGACAAGTGATGACTGGTGAAGTAGTATCTTCAACGGTGATGGTTTGTGTACAAACAGATGTATTGCCACAAGCGTCGGTCGCTGTCCATGTGCGAGAAATCATATACATATATTGTGCACAACCTGCGGCTCCTTGCGTACTTATATCACTAAAAGTAATTACAATCTCATCTGCAGGAGAACAATTATCAACTGCAACGGCCATTCCGGTATTGGTTGGAGAAGTGTCTTCATCACATTCGATGGTCGTATTCGCAGGACAAACAATGGTTGAAGGAGTCGTATCTTCTATGGTAATAATTTGATCACATTGAGCAGTATTCCCACAAGGATCGGTTGCCGTCCAGGTTCGAGTAATGGTATAATTATCATTATCACAACCTGCTGCAGCTTGCGTACTCACATCGCTAAAGGTAATCGTTAGCTCACTATCAGCGGCACAATTATCACCAGTCGCCGTTGCGAGTCCCGTTGCTCCCGGATCAGTTGGTTGGTCACATTGAACGGTCACATTTGCTGGACAAGTAATCATTGGAGGGCTTATATCTTGTACCGTGATGACTTGTGAGCAGGTAGAAGAATTATTGGTGGCATCCGTTGCGGTCCAAGTTCTAATAATGATATAGCTATAAGCACTACAAGCTTGACCTTGTGTACTGACATCTGCAAATGTAATGACCGCAGCCGTGTTACAATTGTCAGTGGCAGTCGCCATTCCAGTATTAGCTGGAGAAGTGTCTTCATCACATTCGACGGTGGCATCCATTGGACAAGTAATCATTGGTGGTTCCGTATCATTGACTTCAATCACTTTTTGTACTTGTTGAATACAGCCAGGAATATTTGGAGTGGCCAATGTCCCTGAACCATTATTGGTAACAGCTGCGCCATCATAAGTCATCAAGACCGTATGTGTTCCGATAGGTAGATTCGCAGGATCAACTTCAGTAGCCATCATACCATCAATGGTAAAGCTAACTGCATCAGCGCCATTTCCATTTAAATCCATTGCACCTAAAGTCACAGCCATTGCATCAGGGCAATATAGATCTTCTAAAGCTGGATCAAATACTGGATTGGGATAATCACAAACATTTCCGATCGGTCCTAAAATCTGACCGGGAACACCACCAATAATTTGCTGAACCGTGATAGAATAACCAATATCTTCATAATGATAAAATGGTAATTCATAATGCATGGTCGTTGGGTTATAAACCAATAGCGTACCAACAGGAATTGGCGTACCTGGAGTTTGAGCTGGTGCAACTGGAGCTGGCGCAAAAGCATCCACACCACCGGTAATGGCGATGACTTCAAAAACCAAAGTTGCATCTGCAATTGGTCCTCCGCCAGGTCCAGTGATGGCGACTAATTCAGAAAATTGTCCATCATTTCCACCTGTACCTGCATCGAGGTCGATGATAGATGCATTGTTAAGGCAAGCACAAGGATCAGTAGGTTCATATTCACAAGTTTCTACAGTAATGGTTTGCACGCAAGTGCTAGGATTACCGCAAGCATCCATTGCAGTCCAAGTTCTTTCGATAATATATCCTTCTACAGCTGGGAAGGGTTGATCTGAATAAGTTACAGGAAGTCCCTCCTCCGCATTTCTTTCTTCCTTTTCTTCCTCTTCCTCTTCTTCGATAACATCGCAATTATCGAAAGCTGTAGCCATTCCTGTATCTGCTGGATCAGTACTACCTCCACACTCTACAGTGATATTGGCTGGGCAAGTAATCACAGGTGGCGTATTATCTACGATCGTAATCATTTGAATACAAGATGAACCAGTATTTCCACAAGCATCGGTTGCAGTCCATGTTCTAGTGATGGTATTTTCTTGTGGGCAGCTGCCAGCTGTTGTCGCATCATTAAAGGTAATAGCTGGAGCGGTATCGCAAGCATCCATTGCAGTAGCCATTCCAGTATTTGCAGGACTGGTATCTTCGTCACATTGTATAGTAATCATATTAGGACAAGTGATCGTTGGAGGTGTGTTATCTACGACAGTAATCGTTTGTTCACAAGTCGTTACTCGATTACAATTATCCGTTGCAGTCCAAGTCCTAGTAATCACATAACTGGATTGACTACAACCAGTTCCTTGAGTACTTGCGTCAGAGAAGGTGATATCAACTGTAAAATTACTGCAAGATGCGGTTCCAGTTGCCGATCCTGTGTTGGTAGGATCAGTTGATTCATCACATTGGACAGTGACATTGTCTGGACAGTCAATGCTTGGAGGTATCGTACTTTCTATAGTAAAGGTTTGCATACATTCCTCCATATTACCATCTGTATCTTGAACAAAATAGGTTCTAGATACACTCACAGCATCTCCAGGGCAACCTGAGTTGCCTGGAATAATGGTCAAGGCAGATTTAATCACATCTCCACAAGAATCCGTGGCCGTTACCAAATCAAAATTTACAGGTGGTAAATCGGCTCTACATGCTAAAGCTTGATCCGTTATTGCTGAGCAATCAAGGACTAAAGAGCAAGGTGCTGCGATAAACGAGATACAGACTTGGCCGTTACCTGTATTACCTACACTAGCCATTGGTTCAGCGCCTCCATTAAAAGAGCCGCCTCCACCACCTTGAACTGGTGGCCCAGTAGAATTTGAACCTGAGCCACCCCCAGAATAACCACCACCACCACCACCGACTACCCAACTTGAGCCACTCCCCCCTCCGCCAAATCCCCCCCGGGCAGCCACTGTACCACCGCCGCCGCCGTTCACAAAAGCTAAACCTCTAGAGTTACCAGTCCATCCATTTGCACCATTTGTCAGTAAACCACCACCTGCTCCAGATTGGAAAAAAGCTGTTCCAGCATTTCCCCCATTACCTCCTACACCTCCAGTGCCACCACCTGAGGTGCCATCACCGCCAGTTGTACCTATTTGTCCATCTCGATTAGGGTTGTTAGCATCCGCTGCACTTCCGCCACCACCACCTGCGACAATTAATGGATTGTCCATCATATCTGTGACGAATGTTCCACCACCACCACCATTGCGACTAGGTTGTTCTCCAACAAGAATTTTTAATTGTTGTCCAGGAGTAACAGTAAAATTGCCTTGGATGATCGCACCTTGGCCAGGAGGGAAGCTACTAATAGAATTATTTCCACCTTCTGCACCTTTTGCTTCTATTGTAATAGCGTTGACTCCTGCAGGAACGGTCCAGGTTTCAATTGAACCCGAAAATTCTATGCATTCTGTTTGAGCATAAGACCATGATGCCAATAGAAGAAAAGTTAAGACGCCCAATGCTCGAGTAAGAACTTTAGTGCTTTTTTTGATTGAAAAAAACAAGTTAGAGGGGAAGAAAGAAAGACAGAGTTGGATGTCTTTGTTTCGATTTAGATTTTTGTTCATTGTTACGGTAATTTAATGAATAAAGTTTTAGGAAAATGAATTTGTTATTTCGTTATGGGACATAAACATCCTATTGCATATTTATGCAATTCAAAAAAATGGGAACAATTTAGATAGATGTTTTATCGCGAATTAGAAACCGCTATCTTTTATTGAACCAAATTAGGTTATCGCTAATCGGTGAAATTGGGTGAGTTTTGTGTTCATTTTGGTTATGTTAATTCTTTTGTTTTTTTAACTTGATTATTAACATAGATACTTAGAAAGATCTATGAATGTATAGTAGGTATTTTTTAGTAAGTAATAGTTACCTCTAAATCAAAATTAAAAGTACACAAATTTTTTTTTAATATTAAATAAATGTTCTGAATGGTAGCTCTGATGTTCTGAATGGTTAGAGATTAATAAAGTTTTAAGGTCTAAAATGGTTTTTGAATAAAAACTAAAACGTTATGGATGGTAGTTTAAAGATTACGAATGGTGTGTAATTGTTTATAAATGGTATGGGGGCAATGGTTTTCGAGATGTAGGTTAAAATAATGATTTTTAAATGCGATTTTTGACCTTTATAATCTCTGCGGCAATACTCACTCCAATTTCTGCAGGTGTTTGACTATGAATACTCATTCCAATGGGGGAAAAGACATGAGCGTATTGCTCTCTTAAGATTCCTTCATGGTCTAATTCTGTAAATAATTGATCGATCTTGGCTTGACTGCCCATCATACCGAGGTAAGCGTATTTTTTATCTAATAATTGTTTGAAGGCGACTTTATCTGATCGATATCCGAAACTCATGATCACAACATAGGTATGGTCACCTTCTGGAATATGGTTAGTGATATTTTCATAGGAGATGATTTTTTTGCTTTGTGCAAAAATATTTTCTTCCATGGTATTCAATCCTGCTCGATCATCAAAAACAGTGATGTGAAATCCTAATAAATTCATCTGTCGCGAAAGCGCTTTCCCAACATGACCTCCTCCGATGATATATAAATGTGGTTGATGATTTAGGTTTTCTTTATATTCCCAACATGATTCATTTTGGAATTGATAAAAATAAGGGCGTGTAGAACTGTTGCTTTTAGAAATGTTGATTTGACCAGAATCGATGTTGAAGAAAATAGAATCGCGACTTTGTATACTTTTTTCAATTTCTTGAAAAAGAGAAATTAGCGAAGACTTTTTATGGGACAAAGGGATCATGACAACTGTTTGCTCACCAGAGCAAATCATTCCTGATTGATCATGAGGACTATCTTTGCGATGGATTTGTTTTTTTAAAAAATAATTAGCATCTTTTTTTTTCAACATATCCTGTGCTTTTACGACCAGTTTATGTTCCATGATTCCACCACCGATGGATCCTTGCATTTGTCCATCTGCACTCACCACCATTTTAAAACCTTGTCGACCAGGACTAGAGTTGGTACTCTCCAAGACCAACAGAAAGATGACATCAATTTCTTTTTCTAATTTTTCTACAATATAAGACCAAATCATATGACTATTTAAAACTTAGGATTAGAACTCCTACTCACTTAATAACGAATATCGAATCACCAATCCATCACCCATTTCTACGATCTTTTAAAATTTTTGCAAAAGATCTTGTCCGAATTTCTTTTAAAGTCAAACCTCCAGCGAGTACTTCTTCTTCTGTGATCGCTCCACTATTCAAAGCTCGTAAAAAGTAATTGAGCAAACCTTGTCCGGTAGCCGCATCATCAAAAACATCGCCAGTCAAACTAGCTTGTGCGGCTTTTTCCATAAAGGAACGAAGTCGTTCAATCGCATCTTCATAACTTTCTAAAAAGAAAGCAAATACCGCAGCATACCTCATGGGTAATTGAGCAGGATGTAAATCCCAACCTTGATAATAACCATTCCACAAAGAGTGGCGAGTATGATCATATCCTTGTTTCCAAGCACCATGAACGACCGCCATGTTTTCTTTCTTTTGAGCAGCGGTCAATTTCTCTCCTTTGTGTGGTCCGACAGGCATGATGTTCGTTGCACCATCTGATAATTGAATGCCCGTATGTGCTAAAGCCACCTTGGTCATATGATGCGCAAAATCACAAACAGGATGATCCATGGTTTGGTATTTCGCAGTGATATTGCAAGAGGCGGTATAGTCGTAAGTTCCAAAATGTGTGGCAATACAACGTCCTTTACTTGCTTTGATAAAACGTTTTAAAGGATTGGTTCCATCTGAATCCATAATGGCTTGAGTCGTCTCGACCATGATCTCCATTTTCAGCGTGCCTTTCGGCAAATCGAATTGCTTTTCGATGATTTTATAAAATTCGACGAGCGCTTTTATTTGTTCGGGGATCGTCACTTTAGGTAGCATGACGATGAAGTTGTCTGGTAATTTTCCTTTTGATTTTTTGAGCAAAGTCGTTAGAAAAATATCTAAAGTACGGACACTTCTTTCTTTCAATTCTTCGGTAAAAGGTTTAATCCGAATACCAATAAAAGGAGGTAGGGTAGCGTCTTTCATTCCTTGGACCAATTCTGTAGCTGCGAAGGCTGCGGTTTGATCTTCTTCACTGTCGGTTCGATTTCCAAATCCATCTTCAAAGTCGATTCTAAAATCTTCTACCGCTTCTCGTTTTAATTTTTCGATGGTTTTTTCGTAGACTTCATAGGCCAATGCACCTGCTTGTTTTTTACGATTAGCAGGAGTATATTTTTTATATCTTTTGACCAAAGCATCAATGGCTCTTTTGGTTTTTGGCAGTTGATCATGTCCTGGAAGTTCGAGTGCTTTGGCAAGCACTACAAAATTAGGAGCATAATTCAATAATGATTTTAAAGCAATTTTGCCGAGGGTAGGAGCGGTGTTGGCTTTGAACAAATGTGCACCACCGTAAACCGTATGAATGGCTTGTCGATTCGGTTTGTCACCTGGATATTTTTTTTGGAAATTAGTATTCGCTTTTTTTAATTCCTTAAAAATTAATGCTTTCTTTTTTTTACTGATACTTCGTTTCATATGTTGTCTATTGAATTTTTATGTTGTGCAGCTATTCATCAACCTTCATTGGTCTTTAGCTTCCTCTATAAGTAGAATAACCAAATGGATTTAGTAGTAAAGGTACATGATAATGAGTATCATCAAAAACTTCAAACACAATACTTACTTCAGGATAAAAAGAAGTTGTTTTTAATTTTTGATAATAAGGACCTGTATGGAAAAGCATCCGATAATGACCAGGGGATAAAATGACATCATCTGCTAACAGTCCTGTGATCCTGCCATCTGAATTGGTATGTCCCTGTCCAAGTGTTTTCCAATGCAGACCATTGGGTTCTTGTAATTCTATTAAAACACCTTCGGCTGGTTGACCAAGAGAGGTATCTAAAATATGGGTTGTGATTTGACTCATGTGATGCTGAATTATTTTAATGATGAACGCATTTGCGATGTAAATACTAGAATATGAAAAACAGAGTTATATTTTTTTCGTAAAATAACCAATAACCAATAACCAATAACCAATAACCAATAACCAATAACCAATTAGGGCTGTACGGAACTTTGATTCAACAAT
>CAYTVR010000347.1:0-7057 GCA_964441245.1 uncultured Saprospiraceae bacterium
GGTTTAAAAGATCATTTGGGCTCCATACAAATTCTTTAGTCATAAACTCTAATAAAGGTCACCAGAATAGCAAGAAGTTTGAGCGGTATTCTTTTTCGAGAAAACGAAGATTCCTTTATTTTTCCCAGTAAAGTCAATTACAAAACCCCTACAGAATCAACATTTGTAGGGGCTTTCTTAAATAATTCTACTAAATTTATTATTTTTAATAATATACTACATAAAACAGTCTTTAACCCTTCTAAACCAGAGAACTACCTAGTAATTTACTAGATGATTATAGATTGGTATAAAAAATAGAAATCCCATCAAGATATATATTAACCCGATACATATCTGATGGGATCAGGATTCAATATTGTAGACTGTACTCTTTCTTATGTTTAGTTGTGTTCTTTAAAGAGCAAAGCTTTAAGTCAGTCAGTATAGCCCTTTATATTTGATCCATATCTATGATGATGATCTCTTGACCACCTTTTACTTTTTTTAGTTTTGTTTTTGGGATCACTTGAAAATTCTTCTTTGTTAATTTCTTTTTCATGATAGGTGATTTATTATTTTTAATAGGATAAAATTAGGGGAGCTTTAAAGGAATAGGCTGGACAAAAAACGGCGAAAAAAATGGTCAGTTTTTGCAAAATGATATATAGAGAATCAAATTGATATGAACCGTAAACTATTTGAACCAATAATAGAGCCTAAGCTTTCGGCACGATTACTAGCCCGAAAAGCCCATGCGGAAGCCTGTCAAGCATTGGCGAATGCTCGTATTGCAGCTATACGAGGAGCGAAAAAAGAGGAGGTTGGAAATGCTGTTTTCCATTTACGCCGTAGCGAAAAATATCATTTCAATGCCATAGCACTTGGTTTCTCTAGGTTTTTACATTCCTATTATACAACGGATGCTCCAAATGAATCAAAATCAAGGCATTACAAAAGCATTCGAAAGAAATACAAAGAGCTAGCAGATATAGAAGAGTTAGTGGATATCGAATTTTTGGATATTACACGTAAGGTTAATTCAAAAAAACATCCAGGTACTTATAAAGACGATTTGATAGAAACCTGTGCTTCACTTAATCAATATTTGGCACTAGAGTCCGCATCGATATCTAACAAAATTTACACTTTAAAAGTAGTATTGGCTTATTTAGAAAATGATTATGATCAAGTCATTGATTTATGTAAAGAATTGATCGATTGGTTAGAGTCAAAAGAATTGACTGGGTTTGGGATTTACTATTTCTTGGTTCCAGCTTGTATCATCAGCAAGCAATTTGAAGAAGGGCGGAAGTACATCAAAAAAGCTATGAGTAATGTCAATCGTAAATCATTGAATTGGGATATTTTTGCTTATGCTAGATTTTTGCTAGAAATGCATGCAGAAAATTATCAAGAAGCTTATCTTTTATTTAAAAAAGTAGAACGTAAAACAGTTAAGAGTGAAGGCTTAAGAGAGCGGTGGTTGATTGCCAAAGGCTATTTAAGTTTTTTAAGGTATAATGGAATGATTGAAACGCCGGGCAATTTTAAAGTGTCAAAATTCCTGAATGAAGTGCCTAATTCAAGTAAAGATAAATCAGGGTACAACGTAGATGTTTTAATCATATCGATACTTCATCGATTAAAAACAGATCAAGGATGGATCATAGACCGTCAAGAAACCATTAAAAAATATATCCAACGTTATTTAGATAGTCGGTCTAAAATACTTTTAAAAATGCTACTCTCTGTTGTTAAAAATAACTTTGATGCGCAGTCGATGATCAATAATAATATTGAAAACTTTAATCAACTGGAAGCAGAACAACAAAATACATCTGAGATTTTGGCCTTTGAAGTCATTCCTTATGAACGATTGTGGGCAATAGCGGTTAAGAATTTATAAGTTCTTCATTAAAAATGAGACTATTTTTGTATTATTACGTCTTAAAGATGAAGATTTCAAGCAAGTCAAATTATAGGATTTTACCTTACAAATTTCACCAAAATCCTTTTGATTCTTGCGAAAATTAAAATTATACAATGAATATTCAATTATTATCTTGCGATGCCGCCCGACCAGATCGACGAGCTATTGCTAAAATGTTAGAAGAAATTTCTGGAATGGATGGATCATTAGCCACAGAATTGACAGGTTATTTATTAGAAGGTACACCTATAGATATTGAAGTGCCGGGCAAAACCATTAGTTCTGCTTATAGAGCCTTACGGAAAATGAATATCGATTACGAAATACAAGAATGATTTTCGATCAACTAATACTAAAAAAAACTGCCTCAAGATATTTTATTTTGAGGCAGCTTTTTTTTGATGAATTTTTTTTGAAAAAAAAGAAGTACCAATTGGACTGATCTGATCAAATTAAACTAAAGTAATTTTAGGATGTTAGTATTTCGAATAGTGTTTTTATGATCATTTCAGATAACAAATAAATTTTTTTAAAATGCTTAACCTGTTTTTCTTTTCATTCCTAATGTCTCAAAGTATGGTGATTTTTGATTTTAATCCAAATAGTGATTTTTCAAATTGGTCGGTTGTAGATGATGTCGTGATGGGTGGCCGTTCTGACGGTCAGTTTTTTATTAATGAAAAAGGACACGCGCAATTTCAAGGAAAAGTTTCTTTAGAAAATAATGGTGGCTTTTCTTCCGTACGATATCGTTTTAACGAAAAAAAAATAACAGATTTTCAAAAAGTAGTCATTCGACTGAAAGGGGATGGTAAGCGGTATCAATACAGAACAAAAACGAATTCATCTGACCGTCATTCCTACATTTCTTATTTTGAAACAACTGGTGAATGGCAAAATGTAACAATCAATTTAACGGATTTATATCCAACCTTTCGAGGCCGACAGTTATCGATACCTAACTTTCCCGCGGAGCAAATGGCAGAAATCGCTTTCTTAATTGCTAATAAAAAAGCAGAGACATTTTGTCTCGAAATTGATTCTATTACTTTAGAGGCAGATGAGTAAAAGTAAGTTGTCATTTACAACTATTATTTTAATGTTTTAAATCTAGTTGAATATTTATGCTAAAAACAGGAGTTAAAATATTTTCTACTATTTTTCCAAATAAAATGGTTGACTTGGCATATAACAAGTTAAGCAATCCGCAGGTAATGAAATTGCGGGATCATGAGATCGAAATTTTAGATAAAGCAAAGAAAGAAAAAATTAAAATTGATAATTTTGATATTCAAACTTATGAATGGAAGGGAGGACCAGAGAAAATATTATTGATTCATGGATGGGAGGGACAAGCTGGTAATTTTTCTGATATTATAAAACGGCTTCTTGCCGAAAATTTTTCTGTATTGTCTTTTGATGCACCATCACATGGTTTTAGTAGTAAAGGAAAAACTAATTTTTTTGATTTCAGTAAAGTGGTGGGCGCGATGATTAACAGAACTGGAGCAAATAAACTGATCAGTCATTCATTTGGAGGAGTAGCAACCACCTATGCTTTATATAGTGATTTGTCCTTGAATATTGAAAAGTATGTTTTGCTGACCACGCCTGATAGATTCATAGAAAGAATTGATGATGTCTCTGCGAAAGTAGGGATTACAGATGAAGTCAAAAATAGATTGCTTGATCGCTTAGCATCAGAAATGAGTTTGCGACCTGAACAATTCAATGTAAGTGATTTTGTCAAAGTCATTAACGTAAAACAAGCAATAATTATTCATGATAAAAATGATCGAGTACTTCCGATTCAACAATCAGAAAATGTAGCCAAGAATTGGAAAAATTGTAATTTAATAGCAATTGAAGGAACAGGACATTTTAGAATTTTAAGAACGCCAATTGTGATTGATCAAGTGGTTGATTTTTTAAAATAAAAATGTTGCTGAATTTTTCTTAAACTTAATCGGGACAGAAGAATATTAGAGTAATCTATAAAAGAATCCACATTGTGCCAGAACTGACCTGTTATAGGCATTTCAAACAACTTTCTCATAAAATTTCTACAAAAGAAACTAAGCAAGTATTTTTTTTTGTTACAAAAAATAGGTAAATCGCTTCTTCATTGTCTTGTGACCTTGTGTTTCTAAAAGACCTTCATTACTTTCTATCTTGAATACCTATTAAACATTATTTATGAAAATCCAGATCGCGATTATTTTTCTTTTAGCCCTCACTGCTTGTCAAACCAAAACCAATCCAGAAAAACAGGAAGAACAAAAAGGAACTCAAGTCCTAGCTGCTAGTAATTCAGATAGTGATCAAGTTTTTTATGTAGGCACTTATACCAATAAAAAAAGTGAGGGTATTTATAAATATGCCTTACAAGATAATGGTCAATTAAAAGAAATGGGCTTAGCCGCCAAAACAGCAAATCCTTCTTTTTTGACGAAAACTAAAGATCAAAAACATTTACTAGTAGTCAATGAAGTCGCTGATCAAGATGGAGCAGGTACCGTTGAATCCTATCAAATCAATGGGAATGATTTGACTTTGATCAACCGCAGTTCTTCTGGAGGCGCTCATCCTTGCTTTGTCGAGGTCAACGAAAATGGCTATGTCTTAACTGCCAATTACACTGGTGGAAATGTAGGCTTGTTACAAATAGATGCACAAGGAAAATTGTCTGAGGTGTTAGATGTCCAACAACATACAGGGAAAGGAATGATTAGAGGTCGACAGGAAGCACCTCATGCGCATTCTTCTTGGTTTGAACCCAATGGCGATGGAGTGATCTCCGTAGATTTAGGAACCAATGAATTATGGTTTTCTATTTTAGATACAAAAGAAAAAAAACTAATTCCATCGAAGCCTCAAAAAATAAAAATGGCTTCTGGTGCAGGGCCTAGACATTTGACTTTTCATCCAAATAACAAATGGATCTATGTCATCAATGAACTCAACTGGTCGATTACACATTTAGAAAAAAATGATCAGGGTATTTACAAAAAGAAAACAAGTATCCCAACAACTCCGGCCGAATGGACAGATGCGAATACTTGCGCAGATATTCATGTTTCTACTGATGGGAAATTTTTGTACGCCTCCAATCGTGGACACGATAGTATTGTTATCTATTGGATCAATGCAGCAGATGGATCCTTGACATTAGTCGGTCATGAACCCACAAAAGGGCAGGGGCCACGTAATTTTTCTTTATCACCTGATAATGAATATTTACTAGTCGCCAATCAAGTGACTAACAATATCGTTTCGTTTAAACGAGATAAATCCACTGGAAAATTGACCTTCGTACATGAAATTAAAGCACCAACTCCAGTTTGTATTGCGTTTTAGTTTTTATGATTCTTTAAACTGAAAAACTGATGTACCAAGAATTTGAAAACTTCAAAATTATTGATTTTGATCCGCATGGAGGAGCTTCTTTTTTTAAGTTAGTTGATAGTAATCGATCACGCTTGGAAAACTTTTTTCCTGGGACTTTATTAGAGAATAAAACTTTGGAGCATACTATTCAGTATTTTCAGTCGGTCGACCAAAAGATCAATGAGCGCACTTACTTCCCTTTTATTCTCTCCGATAAAAATACCGATGAATATATTGGTTTAGTAGATTTTAAAAAAATAGATTGGCGAGTACCTAAAGCTGAGATTGGCTATTTCATTGATGAAAAATATCAAGGAAAAGGAATTATTTCAATGGCAGTTGGAGCCGTTATTTCCTATGTAGAAAAAAAGTACCGATTTAGAAAAATACTTTGTAGAGCCCATGCTCAAAATTTAGGAAGCATTCAGGTGGCCTTAAAAAACGGTTTTGAATTAGAAGGAATTATTAGAAATGATTTTAGAATCGCTAATGGCGAAATGGTGGATCTAAATTACTACGGTAGAATCTTCTAATATTAATCTAAACTTACTCTCGGATCAAAACAAAGAAGTCTTTACATACATATGTATTTTACCCCATAGAGGGTATTCGAAATTCCTTTAAAAATATGTATCTTGCCCTACCAATTTAACCGTGATTTTTGTTCTTACAAACACAAAATGTAAAGCAATTCCCGCCCCTCAACAATACAGATAAGTTGAAAAACGCAGCATTATATGTTTGTGTTTGCCATTAAAATCATATTTATACTATTTTCTTGTAAAAGAAATGAGGCTCTAGAGCATACTTAAGATTCATTTTCAAAGTGGGCTTAAAAATGTTATTGATAAAAATTGAATTCTGGACTTTGTTGCCAGAATCGAAGAAATTATGGATAAATCAAATAGTAGAGAAAATTATTTTTCAGTAGATCGATGTATTCACGAACTGTTCGAACAGCAGGTGGCCCAAAGCCCAAATGCCCCTGCTTTGCTATTCCATAATCAATCCTTAAGCTATCAGCAACTCGATCAAAAAGCCAATCAATTAGCTAATCATCTTCAATCACTTGGCGTAGGTCCTGAGGTATTGGTCGCCATTTCTTTAGAGCGATCTTTCGAAATGATGATTGGACTTTTAGGAATTCTAAAAGCCGGAGGAGCTTATGTTCCTTTGGATCCTAAAGCTCCGGAAGAACGGCTGCGTTTTATGCTCGACGATACAAAAACTAAAATACTTCTTACTCAAAAACATTTAAAAAGTGCAATGCCAACTTCGGATCAAATGGACATCATTTGCCTAGATTCTGATTGGTCACAAATAGCTCAACAAAGTCTTGATAAACCAGTTTCAAAAGTAGCGTCTCATAATCTAGTCTATACCATTTATACTTCTGGTTCGACCGGAAATCCCAAAGGTGTTCAAATTGAACATCGCAATGTCCGGAATTTAGTCGAGGGCCAAATGCAATATGTACAACATCCGGTTAAGCGATTTTTGTATGCTTATTCCTTCGCTTTTGATGGAGCAGTATTATTGATTTATTGGACTTTATTACAAGGGGCGACTCTAGTAATTGCAGATGAAGAATTGGAAAAAGACGTGCGGAAAGTCAGTGCTTTTATAGGACAACATCAGATCACACATTTACTCACTTTTCCATCTTTGTATAGTATTCTATTGGACCAAGGTGATTTAAAAGAATTGCAATCCTTAGAATCAGTAAGTGTGGCGGGCGAAGCATGCCCTGCCGCAATG
>CAYTVR010000348.1:0-7002 GCA_964441245.1 uncultured Saprospiraceae bacterium
CATTAATGGTTAATTGTTCATTTACGGCTAGAGACCGATCGCCTTCCCAGGCAATAAAACCAATTTTGGCATCTTCATTGTCTAAAACGTTGAGGTTATTCAATGTAATGCTGAGAAAAGTTGGTACACTTTGTAAACCGTCGTACACGTTCAATTGGTTTAAAGGTAAATTCTCGTCCTCATAAATCACGGTTATGGCCCAACCACCAAAATTAGTTCCAGAATTACAATAAGGCGCAATTACATTAGTAAGATCAAAATCTGAAATGGTATAGGTGCCATTTCCTACTGTGGTTATGATATCTGTAACATCTGCAAAGGCTGCAAAGAACGTGCGCACGTTATCCAATGCATCGCTAAACGTGCGATCTGCGTTAACAGCTGTGCCATTTAAAGTAATATCAAAATCACCATTACCAGAACCAGCCCAGTATAGATAAGCTGCTGTAATATTTTGCGTTGCATCAAGATTTAAATTCGCAGAAGATGAAGTGAGAATGGTACAATTTGGAAACGCACCATTTTCCATGATGTTTAAGGTATTACCAATGGCCACATAGTCATACCTACCATTAAATTGTTGAAATAAGGAGATATCTTGTGCTGTTACGAGTTTGATTATCCCAAACAATAGAAAACATAATATATAATAAGCCTTTTTCAACAGTAAAATTTTATAAGTCTAAGTTACGGTTTTTAATCTATCGCTTTAAACTAAAATGGCTAGTAAAGGTTCTCCCATCCTGTAGTTTCACCTTGAACCAGTAGTCGCTTGTGGGCATCCTTGCACCGTTGTAGGTACCGTCCCATCCAGGACCTAGGGGATCGAGTTCCTTTAACAGTTTTCCCTGTCGGTCGAATATTAGAATGGATGAGTTGGCCTGAAAGAGGTTGTTGATGCCCCTGACCTGCCAAAAGTCATTGGTATTGTCGTTATTGGGCGTAAAGAACTTTGGGAACCCAATTACCGAAACGAGTTCTTCGGTTATCCCACAATTGTTCTTGTCACGGACATAAACGGTATATAGTCCTGGCAATACATCCACAAAGGTGTTGCTGTCCTGGTAAGGACCATCGATATTGTCAAGAGCATATTCGTAGTCGCCCTCACCAGAAAAGATGACGGTAATGGAGTTGTTGCCAGAACCATCTACAATATCGACGTCGGTAACCGTGGCGATATTTGATGGTAAAACATTAATGGTCCTGTCCTTGAAGCAACCGTTCGTGTTGGTCACCCTTACACTGTAGTTTCCCGGAGCGTTTACCGCTATGGTCGAGGTATTCTCTCCTGTGGACCATTCATAGGAATAGTTGCTCGGGGAATCACCTATAACGCCAGCATCCAGCATGATGGTCTCAGGGAAAAAGTTAAGGCAATAGGAGGTCTCGGAATTGGTCTCGATATTTGGTAGCTCAAGAACACTAAGTGCTACTTCACTAATGCCATAACAGGCATTGGCATTCTCGACGCGCGCGTAAATGGTCTGGTTGTAGGGAACGGTATTGGTAAAGGTCGATCCCAAGGGATTGTTCTCCAGCAGTGCATCGAGATAGGTCTCGTAATATTGGAGCTCCAATCCAGCAGGTGCTCCAGCAAGCACAATGGCATTGGTGGTGCTGAGCTCAAAGGCCGCAAAGCCGTCCTCGGTACCGTCATCGTCACAGACGGAAATGCTGGCATTGTTGGACGCCGTCGTGCTCACTTCCAGTGACACCTCACTAAAGTTGACACAGCCCGTAGTGGTATTGGTCACCCTTGCATAGATGCGTTGTGGGTTAAAGAAATTTTCAAAATTGTTACCGTCAATTGCGTTTTCATCATTTTCGGCATCTACTTGGGAAAGATAATAACTTACTGAGGAGTCCGTATTGCCACCAGTAATATTATCCAAAACCTCATTAATATTAAAGTTTGTAAAGCCCTCAGGTATACCGTCCTCGTCACATTGAACCAATGACACATCATTAGCAATAGGTTTTTCTGCAACAACAATGTCAAAAGACTCATAGCCTATACAACCTGAATCCATATCTTCAATACGAACAAATATTTCGGTAGGCGTAGGGGCAGTATTTGTATAACTCACTGGAAGAGGGGAAGCTCCTGTTTCAGCATTTACTTGATTTAAATGATAGCTTATATTATAATTGGCACCAGAGATTCCGTTAATAATTTCTTGGGTTTTGACGTCAAAATCAAATGTAGTTATACCGTTTTGATCATCACCATCGGAATCGTCATCACATAATTCGAAAGTTGTTGGTGCATTGAAATTTGTGAGCGCTGTAACATTGATATTAAAATCATTGATGATAAAGCAACCTGTAGTCGTATTCTCTATTCTTATAAATATTTGGCTACCATCGAAAATATTAAAAACATTTCCCAAGGGGTCAATTTTGGTATTGGCATCACTTTCATTGTTATGATAAGTCACAGCAATATCACTTTCACCATTAATAATGTCTTGGGTTAATGTTGTAAGATTTATTTCAGTAATCGCGTCATCAAAAGGTGCTGAACCATCACAAAGATCCAAATCTGGCAAAGTTGTGGAGCTTGGATTTGCTAATACAGGATTGGACGGATTATCTGGAAATGTAGCCGTACCTGTCCATTCTAAAGAAAATGGACTATTGCCAATAGGTCTGTCGATAACCAAAAAAAATGTGTCGCCTGCAGCTACATCTAAATCACTAACAAAACTATTCCCAGCAGCTCCAGGGCCTTCTCCTGCTTCCGTTTCGGCACTGCTCATTCCTGTTAAATTATTGCCTTGATTAGCTGCCGACGGATTTGTTGTAGAACAGCGAATGGCCTGACCAATATTACCACAAGATACATTTGGACCAAAAAGAAAGAAATCATAATCTTCAGTAATAGCTGTACTTCCAGGTGTTAATGTAAAAGCTAATGTTCCCGATGTTGCTATAGTTACTTCTAGCCAAATACTGTTGTTTTCCTGACTACTACACCCATTAAGGCCCGCCACTTCTTGAACTCCAATACCACTCACATCTAGGCTAAAACTAGAATTGCCGCATACTGTAACAGCATTTACGCAATCATTTGGTTCTTGAGCAATACCTGAAAATGATATGCAAAAGAAAAAACACAACAGAAGTACATTAGGTTTGTAAAAAAAATGTTGTTTCAAATTCATCGTTTTAATGTGAAATGGCTAGTAAAGGTTCTCCCATCCTGTAGTTTCACCTTGAACCAGTAGTCGCTTGTGGGCATCCTTGCACCGTTGTAGGTACCGTCCCATCCAGGACCTAGGGGATCGAGTTCCTTTAACAGTTTTCCCTGTCGGTCGAATATTAGAATGGATGAGTTGGCCTGAAAGAGGTTGTTGATGCCCCTGACCTGCCAAAAGTCATTGGTATTGTCGTTATTGGGCGTAAAGAACTTTGGGAACCCAATTACCGAAACGAGTTCTTCGGTTATCCCACAATTGTTCTTGTCACGGACATAAACGGTATATAGTCCTGGCAATACATCCACAAAGGTGTTGCTGTCCTGGTAAGGACCATCGATATTGTCAAGAGCATATTCGTAGTCGCCCTCACCAGAAAAGATGACGGTAATGGAGTTGTTGCCAGAACCATCTACAATATCGACGTCGGTAACCGTGGCGATATTTGATGGTAAAACATTAATGGTCCTGTCCTTGAAGCAACCGTTCGTGTTGGTCACCCTTACACTGTAGTTTCCCGGAGCGTTTACCGCTATGGTCGAGGTATTCTCTCCTGTGGACCATTCATAGGAATAGTTGCTCGGGGAATCACCTATAACGCCAGCATCCAGCATGATGGTCTCAGGGAAAAAGTTAAGGCAATAGGAGGTCTCGGAATTGGTCTCGATATTTGGTAGCTCAAGAACACTAAGTGCTACTTCACTAATGCCATAACAGGCATTGGCATTCTCGACGCGCGCGTAAATGGTCTGGTTGTAGGGAACGGTATTGGTAAAGGTCGATCCCAAGGGATTGTTCTCCAGCAGTGCATCGAGATAGGTCTCGTAATATTGGAGCTCCAATCCAGCAGGTGCTCCAGCAAGCACAATGGCATTGGTGGTGCTGAGCTCAAAGGCCGCAAAGCCGTCCTCGGTACCGTCATCGTCACAGACGGAAATGCTGGCATTGTTGGACGCCGTCGTGCTCACTTCCAGTGACACCTCACTAAAGTTGACACAGCCCGTAGTGGTATTGGTCACCCTTGCATAGATGCGTTGTGGGTTAAAGAAATTTTCAAAATTGTTACCGTCAATTGCGTTTTCATCATTTTCGGCATCAGTTTGTGATACATAAAAAGAAACCAATCGATCAGATGCATTGCCAATGATGTCATCGACAAAAGAATTTATATTGAATATGGTAAAACCTTCGGGAATGCCATCTTCATCACATTGTGTAATCGAAATATCATTAGCTTCAGGAATAGCATTAATGGTCAATTGAAAACTGGAAGTACTATAACAGACAGTATTTAATGCGTTTTCAATCCTAACAAATATAGTTTCGCTAAAAGCTTCAGTATTGGTATAAGACAATGGTAGTGGCGATGTTCTATTATCTGCATCATCTTGCGATTCATGAAATGTAATAGTGGTTTCTGCTGGATTTTGGGTACCTCGAATCGATGGTATAAGCGCTCCGAGATCGATTGTAGATATTCCATCTGATATATCACCCTCATTATCGCAAAATTCAATAGCGTTTAACTGAATAATTTGAGGTGTATTGAAGACCTCCAGTTCGAAAGTATTGATATCAAAGCAATTGGTATTATCCACATTATCTACCCTTACATAAATAGTTTGCGGATTGCCAGTATTAGTATAAGGAAACGTAATTTCATTTTCGAGGTCGTTAGCTTCGTCGAGTGTTTCAAAATAACGCACATTATATTGCGTGGGATCTTGACTTAAGAGTGCTTCAGGATTTTTATTCGTAAAATCAAATTCATAGAAACCATCATTTCCCGTATTATCACACACGCTAATATCCGAAAGTGGATTCGCCACGGGAATATCAAAAACACCTACAACAGCATTACCTTCAATTGGGCAATCACCATTGTTAGGTTCTATATAAACCTCATAAAACCCGGGCGTGTCTATAAATAATTGTGATTGATTATTACCAGCGATAGGTGTTCCATCAAAGGACCAAACATAATCTGCACCTGTGATATCATCGGCTTCTAATGTGTAGCTATCACCAGTACACAATCTTAGTTCAGTAGTGCTGATGCCATTTCTAATAATATCAGTTTCTGAGTTAAATAAAGATTGAATAAAAGGTGGTAGTCCAATTCTCCCTGTATTCTGGTTAAAACCTGTAACATCAAGTAGCACACCTTGTTCGTTGTATATGACATCAGAACCATCTGATTCGGGATTTTCAATGACACCTAAATAAAGTCCCGTTGGTAATCCTTGATTAAGAAGACCAAAATTTAACTGTGCCCTGTAAATCTTCCTGTCAACTCCCAATTGAAGAGCTCCAGCGCTAAATGCATTAGAAGTATGAACTACATCTAATGATCCAGGAATATCGTCACTTTCTAAATTCCATTGTAGAACTTGGCTTGATCCTCCTCCTGTAGCCCCAAAACTAATAGTGGCATAGACTTTGCGATTTTCAGCAGAAAACTCTACTCCATAAGGACTATTGTTGTTTTGTGCACTGTAAAGTTCTAGAGCATTTGAAACCGTGCCTGTATCATTATCAAAATCGAATAAGTAAATATTTCCTCCTGCATTACCTCCTGGTTCTGTAGATATTCCAAAGTTTGCGGTAACTAATTTCGTTCCATCAGGGGATGCTTTTAAATAACCTAAAGCATTACGTCTATAGCCTTCTATAGGAATGTTAGGTCCTACCGTGGATGTTACAGGATCCGGATTGACTCCATTTTCGTCGATTTTGAAAGCGTAGAATGTGTCAGCGAAATGCGTAATTACCCAAAACGAAAAACAATCATCGGCTTTTACAGCAGTTATTTTTTCGGAACATTTCAACTCTACTGCTAATGGGTTAGTGGTATCATAAGTAACCAGAGGTACGTTTTTTTCTGAGATATCAACAGCACCAAAACCATTATCGTCAAGCATGTTAACTCTTGAATACATTAGCCCATCATTAACACCATCATTGGCAATTTCGTTTGGAAAATTTGAAGTATTATTATGATGTGGTTCGTCTACGGTAAAAATATAATAGAAATCTGGGTCTTGGGGTTTAGGTACAATTAAACCTGAGGAGGTACTTGAATCATCTCCTCTAAGTCCTATTCCATTGAGCATAATTTGATGATTTCTGTTCCATACCGTACTACCATCAGAATAAAACAACAAATTACCATCTTCATCAGATATGGATGTACAACCTTCTAAAGTATCAATTTGTCCATTGGTAATTCCAGTAACGGTTCCTGAGGTAGTATCAAAACGAAGTCCAGCTCTTTGCCCAAAGTACCAGAAAGAGGCTTCGTTTTGGGCGAAAATTTGGCAAGAGAAAAATACTAATAGACAAACAAAACTTATCCTTTTCATAACATCTTTTATGTGCCAAAGCACTCTTATCAATACTTTGTAATAACTAGAACTCTTATGCTTCTAGGTTTAGTATTGAATATTTAAATAGCAATAGCTACCAAAGATATTATAAATCGCGCTTTTTTAATAATCGGTAGGATAAAAAGATAAAAAGTGCAGACCAACCCAATACTATAGCAATTTCGTACCAATGTACAGCATAGTCATAAGCCATATTTGTCTTTTCAGGAAACTTGGTCATAGCTATGCGCTGTATAGGCTGATCTATAAGCTTATACATGGATTGTATAGGAAAGAAGTTGAATATTTTATCTGGTAAATCACCTCCAATTTGTGTTTTCATAACTAGATAAATAATTCCTTCAACAAACCATGTCATTACTAGAAACCCTAAAGCAAAAGCTGAACGCTTAAGCAACATCCCAAAGAATAAACAC
>CAYTVR010000349.1:0-6967 GCA_964441245.1 uncultured Saprospiraceae bacterium
TCACCTCAGATGGCTGTGGTTGTGCGGGAACACCAGTTGGACCGACTTGTTCAGTAACAACTGGCAACTGTAGTATAACGATTACTGGATTAACCGGTAATGATGATGCAAAAGTATTTGATGCGAGTTGGAATATCGTATTCTATTGTAGTCCTTGGAATGGAAACTGTAATTCAACAGAAACAATTACCGATTTAAGTAATGGAATTTATCATGTTCAAGCGTGTGGACAAACGAATACTTATACGATTTCCGGATGTGTGACTGATCCATGTGCAGGTCAAGGAGGCGATTCAGATGGCGATGGTATTTGTAACAATCAAGATTGTCAACCGAATAATGCATCTTTCCCTGCAACACCAGGAAGTTCTTGTAATGATGGCAATCCAAATACGACCAATGATAGAGTAACTGCAGATGGTTGTGGTTGTACAGGAACTGTACCTAATCCATGTGCCGGTCAAGGTGGAGACTCAGATGGAGATGGGGTTTGTGATAATCAGGATAACTGTAATAATATAGCCAATCCAAATCAACAAGATATCGATGGAGATGGAATTGGGGACGCTTGTGATCCTATGGCTGATTGTACTTCTCGAACTTTAGTTCGTTACAACATGGATAATTGTGAATCTTTCTCTAGCAATGGATCCACTAATGATTTTAGTGAATTTACTCCAAGCTATCCTAATGCGGCTGGTTGTAATGATGTCAATGCTACGAATTTATACAATGGTCTTAATTCTCACTCTTGTGTGGAAGGAGCCAACGGTTCTACTGCTGGAATTTGCGTTCTTGGAGAGACTAGCTATAACTTTAAGAATAATGATAATAATGCACTCCGATTTGACGTGACGATTACTCCAGGTTCAAATGGTGTTGGAAGATTAACTGAACTTAGATTCTATCAATTTTCTCCTACACATTTTGAGCATATTTCTGGTTATACAGGTACAAATAACTACTTAAGAAAGTGGGGTGTACGTATTACAAAGAATGGAAATCAGATTTACAAAATTACCAATCAAAATACGAATCAGCATGAATGGGAACAAGAAGTGTTGCAATTGAACGGGGCTGATTTTGAGGTAACGACTACGACTACATTTAAAGTTGAAATTCTTGGTTATCGACCAATCGGATCTGGTTCAAATAGATTCTTTGATGTAGATGATATCCGTGTTAAAGGATGTTGTGTTGGAGGATCTACTTTTGCAATAAGTCCTGATGCTAGTTTCTTAGAATTCAATGCAAGAAAATCGGGTCGAACTGTTAATCTTGATTGGGCAACCAACATGGATGCAACGACAGAAGCTTATATCCTTGAGCGTTCTGAGGATGGAATCAATTTCGAAGCTATGGCAGAAAGAGGAGCATTAACTGCTGGTTCTTCTGCTATTACTTATCAAGAGAAAGATGTCGAACCATTGAAAGGAGTGAACTATTACCGTTTACTTCAAATTTTAAATGATGGAACTTCCGTTTATTCAGAGATTAAAATGGTAGTATTCAATCTTGATTTAGAAGATTTCCAAGTATATCCTAACCCAACTCGTCATGAGATCAATTTGAATTTGAAAGCTTATCAAGGACTTTCAGCAGAAATTATGATCAGTAATAGTTTAGGGCAAGTGATGCGAATGCAATCAGTTGAATCCTTGAGTATTGATCCAATTAATGTTCAAGTTACTGATTATCGAGCAGGAGTTTATACCGCTACCGTAAAAGTTGAAGGTGCTAGACAGATGACAAAATTATTTGTGGTCAGCAGACTCTAGTAGTATTTTCGATTATAAATGACAGGGCTAGTTAAATCTTACTAAGCTCTTACAAGAATAGCGGCTATCTGATGAATTTCAGGTAGTCGTTTTTTTGTACCCAAAATCAGTTACCTAAAAAAGGGTAGAAAAAGCATTGGACAAATAAATATTTGACAGATAATAAAAAACAATATATCTTTACGCTATAATTCAATAAGAAAACAATATCTCCTCCTTTTATTTCCCTTCAACTCCCCTGTATATCCCAAAAGACATTCTTTTACAATTGTACATTGAAATATTTTTAAGTCAATTTTTGATTTGTGAGAAAATTACAAAACATAGAATAATTTGATTCAGGCGAAAGAAAAGAAAAAATAATTTAATTGCAATTTTTGATTTTAGTTTAGGATACGCATATCCTAGGTTAAAATTTTGTCGTGTATTAATCTCCTCCTTTTTATAATCGCATTTAAATGCGAAAACAGTTTTACAATTTATTT
The DNA here is from genome assembly GCA_964441245.1 of uncultured Saprospiraceae bacterium. Taxonomy (GTDB): domain Bacteria; phylum Bacteroidota; class Bacteroidia; order Chitinophagales; family Saprospiraceae; genus JALZUU01. The sequence goes on from CAYTVR010000349.1 coordinate 2,264, forward strand.
ACTAACCTAACTTATTGATGATGACAAAATTGTTATACACTATGGTGCTTGTTTGTTGCACCTTGTGTCTAAACGCACAAACTATTTGGAATGGATCCAGTGATTCCGACTGGTCTAATCCCGCTAACTGGTCGGATGGAGTTCCTGAAAATGGAGAAACAGCCATATTGCCAAATGAGATTTCTGGAGGTAATAATCCAGTTTATTCTGGATCTTCAGTAATAGATATTACTATTCAAAATGCTGGAGAACTGACCTTTAATAGTGTCATCTTCAATAATGGAACTATTGTTAATTTTGGAGGAGGAACCATTATTAATGAAAATTACTTTATCAATGCAGGAACCATCACTTTTGATAATGATGGTACACTTGAAAACAAAGGGATTTTTGATAATTTTGGAAATTACGAACATGCTGCTTCTGCAAATTTAAATAATCTTGCAGGAGCTATTTTTAATAGTTTTGGAGATTTTTCCAGTAATGGACAAATCAATAATTATGGTACTTTCCAAATCGGAGGTACCATTTCTAATTCTAATGGAATGCTAAATGCCGGTGATTTTATCATCTCTGGTCATGGTGCTTTTCCGGCAGGAAGTAGTATAACGAATACTGCGGATGGTTTAATTCGAATTAAGTCGAATGCTTTATTAGAAGTAAATGGTGATTTACCAAATGATGGAACCATTGTAAATAATGGATCTTTTTATGTCCAATCAGCAGCTTCTTTATCTAACAAAGGAACCATTCGAAACAATGTTTCTGCAGTTATAGCAGGTACGCTAACTAACCAAGCTAATTTTATCAACAATGCTGATTTAATGATTAATTCAGCTGGTCGTTTTGAAAATACAGGTTCTCTTGATAATGCGGGTAGCATGTCTTTAGAAATTTGCGGTGTATTAGTCCAAAATGGTGGAGGAACGATTAGTGGACAAATTGATAATGATGGATTGATTTATGAAATTTCTGGGAATGTAAATGAAATAAATGGAGATTTTGGTGAAGTTTATACAGACTTAAATCAAACACCAGCTCCAATTCCTGCATGTAAAGGAAATGTTTTTTTACAATTAGACGAAAGCGGAGTAATCAACTTTACTGCTGAAGACATTGATCAAGGACGAAGTTATGGAAGTTGTGGAGCAACCTTAGTGAGTTATAGTGTAGAGCCAACTTCATTTACAGCCGCTGATGCTGGTGTACGTATTGTTACCTTAACGATTACAGATAACTTTGGTGTTTCGTCTTCATGTGAAGATTTTGTAAATGTAATTCCTTATACAGAGCCACTTCAAGCAATTGATGATGCAGATATTGATGCTGATTGTCCAAGTGATTTCACAGTAACCGCTTTAGCTGGAGCTCCTTTTTCTGAAGTAAGTTGGACAGAACCAACTGCGACAACTAATTGCGCGTCAAGTAATAATCAAATTGGTGTTGATTGTAGTGCCTCTATAGATGAGATTTCAGGATTAATTTATCTTGGAGAGTACAATGATAGCAAGTATTACTGTACTCAAAACAATAATTATACTTGGCACCAAGCACAGTCATTAGCGACAAGCTTAGGAGGTCATTTAGCAGTAGTAAATAATGCCCAAGAAAATGAATTTATCCGATCAAGTATCCTTGCTGATTGGGCTTGGATAGGATACAGCGACGAAGCGAGTGAAGGAAACTTTAGCTGGGTATCTGGTAACTCTTCTTATACCAATTGGAGATCTGGAGAACCAAACAACAGTGGTGGCACAGAGCATTATACTAGATTATTAAGAAGTTCAGGTGAATGGACAGATAGAAATGCGCATTTTCATGCGGAAGGAGTTATTGAAATTTCTTGTCCTGAGGTTTCTTTACCTACTCCTCAAGTTTGTAAATTAGACGATCATGGTCTAGCAGAAAACGGATTGGGTAATAGAGGTATTTGGATGAATTTTGATAATTCTAATATCAACTTAGAATATAACCTTAATTCAAATGAATGTAAATTCGAAGAGTTCGGAGATGGAACTGCTCGCTTAACAGGAATAGGAAGAGAGCTTGGAAACACATCAAATCGCTGGGAATTTACCGTGAACTTAGTAAAAAAGAGAAGTTGGTCTCAATGGTCGGCCTTAGGACGTAGCTTTAAACCCAATAACAATGTGAATGGAGAAGATCATACTTCTTGGTATTACTATGAAGTGGATAATTCAACATCTCAATTTGTTGGAAAAGGAAGTTTATCAGGAAAAACACTACAAATTACTCATTCACCTTCAGATTTTGAATTTGGATTTCAAGTTGGGGTAGGAGCAAATTTAATGGATAATGATTATGGAATTTCTGGATGGTTCGACTTCAGTGGTAGTTTTAATGGTCATGGTGATTTCAATTCTGATTTAAAGGAATGTTCTGACAACACTAATGATAATAACAATGGAGAAGTAAGCATTCAACAAATTCAAGGAATTGCCAATGGTGGTAATTTTCCAGTTGGAACAACTGAGATAGGATATAAAATAACAGACGATTGTGGAAACGAAGAAATTTGTTTGTTTGATGTTGTTGTAGAGGCTACACCGTCTGCATTAACTTTAACTTCTTGCCCAGGAAATATTGGAATCAATGCTGCTCCATGTGAAGAGTCAGCTATTCTTTCTTGGACAGAGCCAACAGCTACTTCAACCTGTTATATTGAAGAATTAATTTTTGATAGAGTAGATGCTAACCCAGAAAGTGGACAGGCATTCCCATTAGGTGTTTCTGTGATCAATTATATCATCGCAGATTCATGTGGAAATGCTGAAATCTGTTCTTTCAATATCACAGTAAATGAAACATTAGCAGAATTAATTGTAAGCAACTGTTCTGATGATATTTCGGTTCAAGCTGAAGCAAATAACACAGCTGTAGTTAACTGGAATGCACCAACAGGTGTAACAGGTGCTGCTTCGGGAGAAGTAAACGTTACTCAATTGGATGGACCAATAAGTGGTGCTGCTCTTGCAGAAGGTACATATGAAGTACTTTACTTGTTGACTGACGATTGTAACAATACAGAAATTTGTTCTTTTAATATCAATATTTTACCTGCTTGTTTTGAGCAAACTTGTGATGATGGAGACGCTTGTACCATTGACGATAAATTTGACATGGACTGTAATTGCATAGGTACATTTGAAGATACAGATGAAGATGGTGTTTGTGATGCTGATGATTGTGATCCTGATAATGCCAATTTCCCAATTGCTCCAGGAACGGCCTGTAGTGATGGAGATATCAATACCGAAAATGATGTCTTTTTAGCAGATGGCTGTACATGTGCAGGGACCTTGATCGATGCAGATAACGATGGGTCGCCAATCACAGAAGATTGTGATGACAACGATCCAAGTATTCCAGCAACAGAAGGAACGGCCTGTAATGATGGCGATGCGAATACAGAAAATGATTCAATTTTATCAGACGGCTGTTCATGTGCAGGAACCTTGATTGATGCAGACAATGATGGTTCACCAATCACAGAAGATTGTGATGACAACAATCCGACTATACCAGCAGCACCAGGAAGTACATGTGATGATGGAGATGCAACAACTGAGAATGATGTGATTTTAGCAGATGGTTGTTCTTGTGGAGGAATGCTAATCGATAACGATGATGATGGCATTCCAGCTTTTGAAGATTGTGATGACAATGATCCAAGTGTACCAACAGATGAGGGAACAGCTTGTAATGATGGAGATGTAAATACAGAAAACGATGTGATCTTAGCAGACGGCTGTACTTGTGAGGGTACCTTGATTGACAATGATGATGATGGTTCACCAATTACAGAAGATTGTAATGATAATGATCCTTCAATACTAGGAGTAGGATCAGCATGTGATGATGGAGATGTTTGTACCATTGATGATCAATATGATATGGACTGTAATTGTGTAGGTACATTTGAAGATACAGATGAAGATGGTGTTTGTGATGCTGATGATTGTGATCCTGATAATGCCAATTTCCCAATTGCGCCAGGAACTGCCTGTAGTGATGGAGATGTCAATACTGAAAACGATGTGTTTTTAGCAGATGGTTGTTCATGCGCAGGAACTTTAATCGATGCAGATAACGATGGTAGTCCAATCACAGAAGATTGTGATGACAACAATCCAAGTATACCAACAGCACCAGGAAGTGCATGTGATGATGGAGATGCAGCAACAGAGAATGATGTGATTTTAGCAGATGGTTGTTCTTGTGGAGGTAATCCAATAGTTGTTGATGGTGGAGAAATTACAACAGAAGATGCTACAGAAATTTGCGCTGGAGATGGTATTGCTGATCCAATTAATGTAAGCTTAACTGGTGAGGAAGGAAGCAATTCTGCCTGGGTAATCACAGATGCTGATTTAAATATCTTAGGCTTGCCTGCTGGTCCTCCGTTTGATTTGGAAGGAGCCGGAACTGGAACTTGTTTAATCTGGCACCTAAGTTTTGAAGATGGACTAGCTGGAGCTGAAATGGGATTAAACGCAGCAGATCTTTCTGGAATTTTTGACCTATCTAATCCAATTACAGTTACACGTAGTGGAGTTAATGGTGGAGAAATTACAACAGAAGATGCTACAGAGATTTGCGCTGGAGACGGAGTGGCCGATCCAATTAATGTAAGCTTGACTGAAGCTGAAGGATCTAATTCTGCCTGGGTAATCACAGATGCTG
>CAYTVR010000350.1:0-6904 GCA_964441245.1 uncultured Saprospiraceae bacterium
GTACGGTTAAAATGCCGCCCGTGTCAGTATAAATCCAATAGGATTTTTTACATAAAATTGTTTCTTCATCTATTTCTTCGACTTCACAATCGAGCATACCGAAATGACCAAGTAGATTGTGCATGCCTGTCAGACTATCTCGAATTAAGCCTTTTTGAAAGGTACTCGGATTGCCAACTTCTAGCGTAATCGCAGGAATACCCATTTCGCCTGCCGTTCCACGTAAAGTTCTATCACTAGGTGGATTGTGGACAATGATTTGTGCATTCTGAAGGAGTGCCATTTTTTGTACTGTTTTATCTTCCATATCTGCACGGATGTAGTAGGAATTGACTCTTCCAGTACTGGCAGTATGTAAATCTATCAGTAAATCAAATTCTTTAATAATTCGATTAACGATTCGCCAAGCATATACTTCACTTACTGTACCGTCTGGTTTGCCTGGCATGATATGATTGAGATCGGTACCATCTATGAATCGTCGTTTTTTTCGAAGTAAAGCGGGTACATTTATGACTGGTACACCGACGATAGAGCCTTTGAGTTCCTGTACATTAATTTCTTTAAAAATACGCTGGATGACAGGAATACCGTTGAGTTCATTACCGTGGACTGCTGCGGTTAAACCCAAAGTTTTTCCATTTTTCATACCTCTTGCAACGATAATAGGAATATGAATGGGGACTCCCATTCCATCTGTAACAATATTTAACCAATACCGAGTTATCTTTCCTTTTGGAGCATTTTCGACAAATAGTTCTTCAATGACTTGATTCTTTTTTTCACTTTCTAATAACATTGTTTTGTAAAGTTTTTTCGATGATGTAATTCCAAATTAAATCCACTGCTTCATTTGCAGGGAGCTTACTCGAATGTTTAGAGATGTTGGCAAAACCACCAATACTGGTCGTGTTTATTTCAGATAACACTCGTTTGCCTTCATCATTCATTAGGGTATCTACCCCATACATGATTATCCCCAATTTTGAAAGCGCGGGATTAAGGCGTTCGACTATTTTGATTTCCTCTTCGTCGGGACTTGAATCAATTGCATTTCCTCCCATTGATATATTACAAATCCAGGAATCTTTAGCCGGAAGGCGAAGGGATGCTCCTAAAATTTCACCATTAACCACAATAATTCGTTTATCTCCCAGAGTTACATTTTTTAAAAATTTCACACCCAGATATTCAATATTTGAATGTTTGATCTTTTCAATGAAATGATCAAAAGTGGATTCCAGTTTCCCTTCCCAAACTTTATTTCCATCAATTCTGACAATCCCTTTTCCTCCATATTCTTGAAAAGGTTTTAATACAATAGGAAAGCGATTTTTAAAGGTTTCAATGTCTTCAATAGAGGTACATATTTTCAAGGGTGGACAAAGATCACGGAAGTTTATTAGAAACTTTTTATTACCTGTTATTTGAATCCCTTTCGGATCATTAATGATCAATTGATTGGAAACTTTTTGACTTAGAAAATCCAAAAAAGTATCCGACAATGGTGGAGGCAGGCGTAACCATATCGCATCATAAGTACTCAAATCCGAACACTGTACAAAGTTGTCGTATGATTTTCCTTCTGGTGAAAAAGCAAAATTTTCATCAGCTTCGGTTACATATAAGTGAGCAGAAAGATCATTTTTGAAAAATGGATCATTCATTTTATTGCCTCTCGTGGCCACATCCACTTGAATACAAGATGGATGTAAGAGCATGGCCTGAACAAGGGTATAAAGAGAATTAGATGGACCATGATTCGTATGGTCGGTAAGGAATAATAATTTTTTGTTCATTAGTCCAATTTTATTTCGTTAATTAAACCCATATCATCATTCAAACTTTTGAATAAACGCATTCTGAACTTTCCTTGTTTATTGATCAGAGTGTGTGCCATTTTATCGATGGCAACCATAGAGAGTACGGTTTGGATATAAGCTTCAATAAGATCATCGAGTCCGATACCAAGTTTGTTGAAATCCCGTCTGTCCATCAGTACAAGACGATTTGTATCGCTTCCCCAAGACCCATCAGGGTTTTTAAAGGAGAGGTTCGTTCCCAACATTTCCCAACTATTTGTACTGTTCTCGATATGATCAACCAAAGGTTTTTCAGAACGACGGGCATAAGAACAAAGTGGTCGAATCCCGTTTTCCGTAGAGCTGACCATCATCCGAATATCGGCTACAAAAGTATTGCCTTTTAGATTTGGAATAGTGCCAACATGATATAATTTTCCTGTTGCAGTTGTGCTGCTCCAGTTATAATTTCCAATTAGACTTTGGACAATAAACAAGTCATAATCAAATTCCATTGCCATGAATTTGTCTAACTCTGCTTCATTTACAATAGTATAAACTCCTTGACCTGCATTACTATATGGTACTTTAATTACAGCATGTCCTCCCATTTTTTTAACCCAAAGAGGAATCTCATTTTTGCTAACATCCCAAATCGTTTCAGGGGTATTGATTTTAAGACCATGAGCTTGCAATTCTGCATTATAAATATCATATGCTTTAGCAGCCACCATTTTGTTACGGCCACCAGCGAGACAGGCAATAGTCGGATTTAGAATACGTGTTTTGGAGTGCAGTGGCAATCTATTCCAGGGTTTTTGAGTCACATATCTAAAGGCAGCTCTAATAGGAATAAAGTCACCTGCTTCATTTCGAACATGCATAACTCCATCCACAAATTTTACAGGAGGATCTTCATCATCTGTATAAAAAGGCACATAGTACACTGGTTCTTGCATAACATCAGCGATTACTTCAGCATATCCAGACACTTCCATTGGATTTTTATCATAGACAACCGCTAAACCTCCTTTAATTTTCTTCCGAAGATTTTTGAGGTAAGGCTTGAAGGTCCGCTCAATCATCAAACGATAACTGCCTTGCTCTTTGTTGTCATCCATTAAAGGCATTGATTTTTGGCCAGATGGGCAAGAGTTATTTTCGATCACAACCATTTGTCGTTTTCCTCCTGCAGAGGTAACATTCAAAAGGTCGGCACCTCCCCATAGGAAATACTTGGATTTATAGCTTAATATTTCTTTTAATTTATCGGAATTAACAGTTGGATGCAGATGACAATAGCGGCTAACAATCCGTTCCTGTTCCAAATTGAGGAAAAAGTTAATCATCGGATGAATAGTGGCATTCAAAGCTTTGGGATACCAATGTTTGTGTGCTTCAAATTCATCTGGTTGAATAGTTGTAGCAAAGCTATTGGTTGTTGTTTTTGTCATGATAGAAAGGGAATTAAACGTTTGTTTTAGTGTATTTTTTTAATGTGCAGTTTAAAGACCACTAAAGTAAGTTTGGTCACTCTTAAGAAGCATGTTTTTTAAAAAAATCACTGTTGAATAAGAAGAAGCGCATATTTTTAAATTCTAATACATCTCTTTTTATACTTCAAGATTACTTTCTAGTTCTTAAAAGAAAAAAAGTAAACGAAAATTTAATTTCGTTTACTCCATTCATAAAATCCCAAGTGTATTGGCAGATATTTTTTAATTTTTTAAAACAAGTAATGGAATTAATGTTTCGTTGGCAATTTGTTCTGTAACAGATGGCTCAAATAATTGGGCCCAGAGTCCTGATCGGTGGGTTGATAACACTAATAAATCAGCTTGTGTCAGAGTGCTATACTTTTCAATCATTTGAGTAGTATTGCCCTCTTCTAATTGATACTGTATGGGCAGATTCGGTTTTGCTTTGCTAATGTTGTTTTGTAACTCTGCTAATTTAAGTTTTGCTTTTTCAGATTGATGTTTATTACAAATATTTAGTACATTAATAGAAGCATCGAAAGCTTTGCTCCATCCAATTAGAGAATGAATTGCTTTTTCATCATCAGCAGAAGATAGATAGGTCGCATAAATTATTTTTTCAATTTCCTCCATTTTAGAATCCGGTGGAATAAGTAAGACTGGAGTGTTTGATTCTTTTAGCACCTTTAAGCTGAGTCGTCCAAATACTCGGTCATTCTCGATATTCCTTTTCATCCCCATAACTATGAGGTCGGCTGGTAAAGTTTGTTCTATTTCTAGAATTTCATTTAGTAAATCGCCACTTTTTACTTTAAAGGTTAAAGGGACCATCTGTTTAAGAAGTGAGGTATTTTCTCTAGCAAAAGACTTTAATTTTTCTAATTGAATTCTGTGCTCTACTTCTTGATTCGTAGAGAATAAATCATTATAAATATGACATAACGTAATACCCGCTCCAAATTCTTGAGCTAGTTTTAAGGCGTATCTGAAAATGTCTTTAGAGTGTTCAGAGTATGCAGTTAAAAAGAGAATATTTTTCATTTTTATATTTTATGAATGGGTAATTATAAACTAGGATTTTCACTTTTTAAGATGAGCATCGGTATGTTGATTTTTCTTGCAATTTGATTAGACTGACTGGGTTCAACAAACCTGAATTTCCAATTCCTAAGGTGTGATTGTGTAATTAATAAATCAATATTGTTTTCAGCAAGATAGGAATGGATTTCGTTTTTGAATTTCCCATCTGTTGTAGAAAAAGTAATCTCATTATATTTAGGATGATACTTGAATAAGTCTTCTATAAAATCAATAGTGTCTTCTGTTTGAAATAAGTTTTCATCGCCTTCATCAAAATGAACTAGATCAATAGACGCTTTGAATTTTCCAAGAATATCATTGATTTCTTTGAGCCTTACTAAATCGTTTAGTTTTAGACCAAAAGCAAAAGCTATTTTTTCAATGGTCTTAAATCGCTTCGTACTAGGGATAAGAAATACAGGTTTTTCTGTTTTGCTGACAACATCTAAAGTAATACTACCGAAAAATGCTTCAATTGCATTTGATTTTCCTTTCATACCCATTACGATACAGTCCATCTCTTCCTCTTCTTCAACTTTAAGAATAACATCTGTAGCAGATCCCATTTCTGAAATACAATGGATTGGGACTGATTGGTAACTCTTAGGTGTATTATCAATAGCGAAATCTTCCAATTGTTTCATGGCATTGTTTGCTATATCATTAAAACTTAATTCGGGATTTAGAGGAACATGATACGCATGTAGAAGAGTGACACTTGCTTTATGAAATTTGGCTAATTCGAGTGCATAGTGAAATACTTGACTAGCATGTGCGGAGAATTCAGTAGGGAAGAGTATTTTTTTCATTTTCATTTTTTAGTAAAGACAAATAATCTTTTAAAAGTCACTTCTTTTTGTTAGTATATTTTTATTGGTCTGATTAAGTTTTATTTATTAGAGTTTATCAAAGACTCGATTTACTAAAAAGGTCACAATAGAGCATCAAAAGAAACGGCGAATCAGAATTGATTCGCCGTTCTTTAAGACCATTGGGGAGTCTTTTTTGCAGATTGATTACTCCATGAGTGACTGCAAAATATCTTGAGTTAGAGCACTCAAATAAGTGTTACCTTTTCTTAGATTGAGGGATAGCAGAACGTCCTTTTTTAGCATTTCCATTATTAGAACTTGCTCCTGCTTTTTGCATGCGTAGTGCTTTTTTCTTTGCTTTTAAAGCCTCCGCATTCTTTTTTGCTTCTGTTCTTTTTTGAACTTTTGTCTTTGCCATGATTTTGTAGATTTTTAAATAATAACAATAACAGATTTATATAATTTGAATTAAAGACTGAGAATTTATTTTAGGTCACTCGTTAGGGAGAAATAATTTTAATAAAATATGATTTTTCCCATAATCGCCTGATAATCATGTGGGGGCAGATTATGGGAAAGATCGAAGTAGTTTAAAATATCTCTTAATTATCAATGTTTTTTTTGATTACTTATAATCAAATCCAACTAAAGACTAGCATTTGGAAAAAGGTCACAATTTATTTTATAGTATTCAGAATGTGACCTTTTACTTCAAATAGGTCTTCATGGTACAATTATTAAAAACCATCAAATATGAAAAGCAATAAAGACAATACATTAAGCTCGCTTTGTACTTCTATTATTAAATGGATGAATGTGGTTAAACGAAAAAGACATAATCTGAAGCGATGGAATCAAAATAATTTACCACCCAACTTATGTGGTGAAAATGAACTCAACCAAATAATAAATTTAAGATGAATTTAAAGGAAATATTGGAATATAATTTCTTGAATATTGGAGACTTTCATTTAAGTCTTTTTAATATCATTAGTGCAATTCTGATCATTACCATTGCTCGGATTATATTGTCCTTATTGGTCAGGATCATTAAAAAATATTTTAAGAGAAAGGAAGTGGATTCTGGACGAGAATATGCTTTTTTACAATTTTTAAAATATATTATTTATACGGCCGCAGTTTTGATGGCCTTCGAAGTAGTGGGGATTTCATTTTCCGTTATGTGGGGTGGAGCGGCAGCATTAATGGTAGGTATTGGTTTAGGACTTCAACAGACCTTTAATGATTTAGTTTCTGGTTTGATATTGTTGATTGAAGGGTCCATTGAAGTAGATGATATAATCGAAATAGATGGAGTTGTAGGAACTGTAACTGCTATTAATATTCGTACTTCTAAAATTGAAACTAGGGACCAAATATCTATACTAGTTCCTAACTCAAAATTAGTTGGAGATAAGGCGATTAATTGGAGTCATTCCAGGACTCCTAATCGCTTTCAAGTAAATGTAGGCGTTGCTTATAGTTCAGACGTAGAATTGGTAACTTCTTTACTAATTGAAGCTGCTAAAGAGCATAAGAGTGTTTTGAAAATCCCGGCGCCAGTTGTTCAATTTAAAGACTTTGGAAATTCGTCTTTAGATTTTGAGCTTTATTTTTATAGTAAAGAGTATTTGCAGATCGAGTTTGTAAAAAGTGAAATAAGATACAAAATCATGCAATTATTTAGAGCAAATAAGGTTGAGATTCCTTTTCCTCAAACGGACCTATGGGT
>CAYTVR010000351.1:0-6878 GCA_964441245.1 uncultured Saprospiraceae bacterium
CTTTACCACCCGAACCTCGATTTGTTGCAAATACGATTATGGGATGGATTGAGGGGTGATTGTATTGAAAGAATATAATGGGAGTTTGGAGACGGCGATGGAGAAGATTATTATTCTCTGACTCCTAAACGTCAATTACACGTTGTTTAGATTCCATTGGTCGATGTATTGTGATAGCAATTTCTTTAGTGATCCAATCGGGGATATCAATAGATTTAATGGCAAGTCCTCGATCAGCCTCACTTTCCAAATTATCAAAAGAAATTCCTTCTTGATTAAAATTATTAGTTTCAAATTCATCCGTACAAATAAATAATTTTAGATACTCTCTTACGCTTGTAATTCCTTTAACAAGGTAGTGTTCTTCCATTTGAAGTGGAATATTAAACTGTGTTGTATTGTTAGAAGCATAGGATGCCGAAACTTCATTTCCCGGCCCTAATTTATGTTTAGGCATCAAGATGTTAGTCATTCCGAAATCATCAGAAAAATAAACTAGGCTTAACCATAGTTGTCGATTCCCTGTGTTTTCAATTTTTAGCTGAAAGGCCGGTCGGTGCCATTCATTGTCATGAAATGCATAGGCAAAGGGTTTCGGGTCTTGCCAATCGGTTGATTCAAATTTGAATGAACCATTTTCCCCCTCGGGAGGGATCATCCGAGAAAGCGTGATTTTTATTTCTCCTTCAGATATACGCGAAGTAGCGTTTGACAACTCTAGTATTCGATTCCATTTAACAATTTTTTCAAGAGCTTGTAGAAAAGCATTTGCAGAATCTAATTCATAGCCCTTAACCTTTTTAAAAACGCTATGTATCGAGCTCAGCGGGTTAATATCTTTTTCATAATTATCCTCTACAACTTCATCTAATCTGGTCAGGAAAAAATGATGATGTTTGGCGTGAATAAGATATTGACTGTCCTTAGGGTTTTCAATTACATTAAAGGTGATTGGATCAAAATCTTGAATGGCTTTCTTCATGTTGTCTTCAGCATTGGAATCGTTCCCCGGTGCAAAAGCGATTGGAATATTAGAAAACACTTTATTTTTAAGTCGGGCTCTATACACCGTATTCTTATCAAAATGGTCCATTCCATTTACAGAAGAATAACTAGCATATACTTTATTAATACTCACTTTCTCCCCATTAGGTTTTAATTCTAAAATGGTTTTCTGCTGATCGCTATTTTGGCTTATCCCATGTAATGCACCTGAATTGAGCTGCCATTTTTTTGTAGCCTTTACATAGGAAATAAGATATGTCAGGTCGCGTTTCACGGTCGAATTAGAGAGAAAAAAGAACTTTTGCTGTTCTGCTTTTGTGGCGTCCAGTTGAGGAGATTGTTCCTTCACCTTATTTCTAATTCGTAATTGGATACGATTCATCAATTCAGAATATGAAATTTGATTCTGAAATTCTTTAAGCACATCTAACAAACAATAGGTAAAGATTCCTCTCGGTTCTCCTCCTGCGTAAACTTCCTTTGCCGTTTCATCATTTTGCGCCGCTGCGAGTAAAATGTGATGTCCTCTAGGCGGTGTATATTTTCCATTTTCAGTTTTGGTATACGCTTTAAAACCTAAATAATCTTCTACCTTTAAAGTCTGATCTCCTGGTGAACTAAAGCGCCTGGACTTCATAAAATCATTACGAGTATTGGCTCCCGAATGACAGCAATCCATCGTAGCTAAAAAATGGACCTTTTTATCTTTAGTCGCCTTCCATATGAGATAAGACAATTCTTTATCTAGTAAATCTCGTCCATGCTCGCTTCTACTATCATGACAAACTAAGGTTTCATGTTTCCCGTCTGAATCCAAATGGGAGAATTCTTCAGGAGAAGGACATTGTGAGCCATGGCCGGAATAATGAAACAAACAAAAATCGCCGTCCTGAGCTTGTTGAAAATGGGAAAAACCGTCTATAATATTAGCACGTGTAGCTGCTTGATTGGTTAGAATTATTGGCTTGTAATTAAACGCTGTATTGTTATAATAAGACTGGAGATATTCATCTAAATATTGAACATCATTCACGCAACCACTTAGATTATTTCTAGGGTTAGAGTATTCATTAATTCCAATCAAAAGGGCATATAAATTTTTCTTTTTTTCCATATCCGTTTTCATTTAAGGAGCGTGTAATATATTATTTCCTCTTTATGCAATACCATGTTCCTTTGCATGCAAAGCCAATTCCGTTCGGTTTGTTACCTGAACTTTTTTTCTCAAGTTTCGACAATGGGTAAACACTGTAGTCTCTGCAATATTCAGTTCATCTGCAATTTCTCTATCTTGCAATCCTTTCGCGATTAATTTCAACACTTCCAATTCGCGCTGGGTAAAGTGAATATCTGTTTTCACTTTTTTCGATTTATCTTGGATCATTTTCCAATACACTTCTTGAATGGAATGGGAGATAAATCGTTTCCCTTTGTAAATATCATTTATTGCATTTACTAATTCCTCTTTACTTTTATTTTTCATCAAATAACCTTCTGCGCCATTTGACAACATTTTATGAACATATTTACCTTCTCCAAATGTGGATACCACCAAAATTTTGGTATTGGGGTACTTTTGTTTTAAATTTAAAAGAGTTTCATGGCCATCCATGTTTGGCATTCGTATGTCAAGAACAACAATATCGACTTTTACATTAGCCATCAATTCTAAAACTTGATTGCCATCTAAGGCCTCCCCTACTATTTCAATATTCTCTTCTTTTTCCAAAAAGGCTTTTATTCCATCCAAGAACATTTGGTGATCATCTGCTAATAAAATACGTATCATGGTTGTTAGGTTTTTAGGGGTACATCTAATGTAACACTTGTTCCTCTTCCTTTTTTAGAATCAATGGTGAAAGTTCCTTTAAGCTTCTCCAGCCTGTTTTTAATATTCTCAATTCCTAATCCATTATTTTTCTGTTTTGCTAAAGTCTTCGGATCAAAACCAATACCGTTATCTTCAACAATTACATTTATGAATTCTCCAAAGTGATTTAATTCAATATTAATTTCCGAGGCTTTAGCATATTTCAAAGCATTTGTCAATAATTCTTGAATAATACGGTACAATTGGATTTCGATATTATTATCAAGTCTCTCCTGCATTTCATGAGTAACAAAATTAATTTTTAGTCGTTTGGTTTCCTCAATCTTATCGACCAACATTTGCAACTCATTCACAAGGCCTAAGTTGGACAAGCTTGGAGAAGCCATATCGTGAGAGATCCTTCGAACGGCGTCATAAGTTTCATCGAGTATTTGAGTAGCTTTTTGATATTTGTCTCGATCTTTTTCTTCCAGGCTTTCGAGTTGTCTATCCATCGGTGCGAAATAAAGCTTAGCAGTAGATATCCCAAGACCTACTTTATCATGCAAATCTGAGGCTATTCGCTTACGTTCCTCTTCGATTCCTTCTAACCTCGCAGAAGTAGTTTTTAAAACTTGATTGCCCACTAAGACCTCTACTTCCTGTTTGAAAAGCAAAGCTTTTTGCTCAGCCAACTGACGTTTCTTTCTATACATATAAATTAAAAATCCTGCAATAGTCCCCAGCATAGCTAAAGCTAAAACTCCCACAAAAGTAATTGCTCTTCTTCGAAGCTGTTCTTTAAATAAAACCCGCTCCTGTACGTTTTTTATGGAAGAAAGGGAAGCGATTTTTAAACCAAATAGTTTAAGATCATCGGCTATTTCAAGACTTTTAGCAAGATACGAATCTGCTTTATCGAATTCGGACAATTCGAAATAGACGTTTCCGATATCACAATATAGATAAGCCATCGCTCTTTTATTATTTAAATCCTTGAAACCCTCTAGGCATTTTTCATAAACCTCTAATGCCTTGTCATAGTTTTTATTGTTGTAAAAAACGCTTCCTTCATTTTTGGTGATGGTCATCAACTCACTAGAATCCAGATACCCTTTTTCCTCTTTCGCTTTCGCATAATACGCTAAAGCTTCTTCATTTTTGTTTTGGTGAAAAAACAAATTTCCAAGATTGGCCCAACATTGCACTTGGCCTTTTTTATGATTTTTACTGACAAAAATCTCTAGGCTTTTGTCCAGATATTCTTTGGACTTTAAGGTATCCGTAAATTCCTCTTGACAATAAAGAGAGCCCAAGTTCATATAAGAATTTGCTAAGTTCGTTTCTATTCCCAAATTCTTATACAATCCAATACTTTTTTCAAATTGAAATTCCGCGTCTTTATATTTTCCTGCGTGCTTATAAGCCAGCCCCAGAACATTATAGGTTTTGGCTTTTATTTTTAGTATTCGACTTGTCATATCAGTACTCTTTAAATTATTCAAGATTACCAAGCTGGAGTCTAAAGAATGAATAGCCCTAAAAGGCCTTCCCTTTTTAATTTGCAATAAACCCAAATTATAATATACTCTGGATATATCTGGTTTATAACCAACTTTGATCCGATGCTTCAATGCTTGATTATAATAATACTCACTCGAATCATATTTTAATTGAGCCTTTTTAACATTGCCTAACATCACTTGACTGGAACCAATTCCTTGGAGATATCCAATCTTGTTAGCCAAAGCACCTGCCTCTAAAGCATATTGCTGAGCATTTTCTAGTTGATTTATTATATAAAATTGGAAAGATAATTCGTCTAGTGTATCAACTCTGGAAGTACTCATTCCAAGTACTTCCAGAGATTGAATTAATCTATTGATTTCCGAATTCATCTGCTGGCCGATTAAGACATTTGCAGAGAAACATACGATTATAATAGTCCATTTGATTTTCTTCAAAGCTAAAACATTTATGTTTAGGAAATAGATCAGGCTAATATAACATATATTTTACAACTCTGGACATCAAACTAATGGACGCTCTACCTCTGCCGCATCAATTGACATGACGGTTACAGATCCTTTGGGTTCATCTCCACTTCTAGCACTTTCCATGAAATTAACAACTATAGGGATGTCCGTTTCATCTGTAGGAAGAGGACCAATCCTTAATGTGTGAACGACTGGAGTAAGGATACTCAAATCTACCCGTTCCATATCAGAAACAAATATCAAGTTGATTTCGAAAGCACCATCTCCATTTAATTCGGTTGGGATAGGAGTATGCCCCATCGCTACGTAACTCGATCGTTCCGTATTGGTGATTGCGTGTAGAAAATACTCGTCTGGTGCATCCATGTGAGTTCTTTTTAGAAGCTGTACTTGCGGTTGGTAATAATTCATGATTTTTTATTTTTGGTGATAAATATATTTAATTAATCTTTAATTCAATAATATTATTCCTTTGAGTACTAAAGAAGTTGTTCTTTTATTTTATTGTCGATATGATTTGAGTGTGTGACAAAATGCCGGATTTCTGACTCTGACTCTGACTCTGACTCTGACCTCCTGCGACCGTACCTAATATTTGGGGAAGTCAGTGTCAGCGTCAATGTCAGTGTCTTTTTTGATCTAGCAGGGAATTCGTCACCTTCTCATATGATTTGAGCTTCTAAAAATGCCTTCAACTATTCTCACACCCTCCACTGTTTTTCACTAAACAGACGCGGCCTAATACTTCTAATTGGCGAGCCTGAATCTAATGGAATAAGAGAACCCATTTCTTTTTCATCAAAAAACTTCCGTTTCCATTTCTTCAAACAGTCATGCAGTCGTTTGCGACAAGTGGCCTCCTTCAATTGAAGTCTTTTTCCAATTTCACTAAACTTCAGTCCTTCTTCGAAACGCAGCCTTAACAATTCGCGCTCGTCTTTATGAAAGGTAGTCAGCAAAGAAGTAAAGGCTCCTTCTTTAGAATTCTCTAGCATTGGCAAAAGCTTCGGATGACATTCTTCGATATAAGACATGAAATGAGGTTCATCCTCTTCCCTCTTCATCTCATGCTCCAGATTTATGGTATCCGGATAAAATGCTAAGCCCTTCATTTGATTTGCTAGTTCCAGATATTTGTTTCTGGCTATTAAATAGAAGTAAGTAAAGAGCCTTGACTTCAACTTCGTTTTCAATTTTCCTTTTTCAATATTGCTTTTTAAAATCATTATAGCTTCGCCATAAATTTCTTGTGGGTTTAGGTTGAAGGAATGTCCGTACCGGATGTCTAAAAGCCTTACCACCGGATTTTGGTACTGTTCAAAAAGTTGATCTATACATGGGTGATAGCCTTTCAAAATCAGCTGAATTAAAAGTTCCCCTGCGAGATATGGATGTTTCATTTGGTTTTTTGGGGGAACTTTGTCTAATTCATTATACCCCATTTTTAATAGTCTTTCATAAAGCGTTTTCTTTAAAGGAGTTTCAAATTCCTTCTGTGAAATTTCATCAATTAACAATTTGAATGATTTTCCAAACAATATATTTACAAAATCATTTGACATCTTTTCTTTCTCTTTAAAAAAAGGAACAAAAGCTTTTTTATATTTTTTTAAAATGGCTTGGTAAATCAATTTAGAAGAATCGTTTTTGAGCAGTTTTACCAAGACTGCGTCATCAATGGCATACTTTGAGTTCATCGGTCGAGAGGTTTTGGTGATTTGTAATTCATTTATAATCACAAATCTCTCTCATTTTGGTCCTTGATAAAATCCTCAATTTTGAACTTTTATCTACTCAATATTGAGTAGATCTCATTTGGTTCTATAAGGTTTTGTGTGGGTTGATTAAATTACTATTCCTTGGTCATTTATACCGGAATTCTCTTTTTTGTCAGAGGGTGGATGATGGTAGATAAGGACTCCCACTAGCGTATTTGGCGCAAAAAAAGGGAACCAGCCCACCCGCCCGTCTGCGACAATCGGACTGGTTCCGGTCAGGCGGGCCCTTATCTACCCTCATCGTACCTTTAAAAATATAAGCAAATCGTACATAAAAGTAATAAATTA
>CAYTVR010000352.1:0-6874 GCA_964441245.1 uncultured Saprospiraceae bacterium
TTGGCTACAAGTGACTCCATCAATAGTGGTGGAAGCAGTAAGCGTATAGGTACCTGCGACACAAACCGTTGGATTAGCTGTATTCGCTCCACTTTGAATAATGCCTCCATTTGAAGCGGTCCAGTTATAATCAATTGGTGAAGCCGTATTGGTGAAGGAACTACTTCCATTTAATTGGATACAAGGGTCAGCTACATTACAATCTAATGGAAAAACAGGGTCTGCTATGGCTGTAACGTCCACTACATTGATGGTCACTTGATCTGTAGCTTCACAAACCTCCCGAAAGGTGACCCCATCTACTCCAAAATCATTACCACCAGGAGTAGTATTATTATTTACTAAACAGATTGTAGCAGTACTGCTTGCTCCTGAATTCCAAACAGCAAAAAATTGTTGCCAATTACACGGAGATGGAGAAAGTTGAGTTACCCCTCCAAGAGCCAAACCATTAATTGAAAACTGTAAACGAGCAGGACTTGGATCATTTAATAATGAAGCAGCAAAAGCGCCAAATTGATATACAGTATTGGGATTCACAGTTACATCCTGACACCATACTAATTCACTCACTCCTCCTGCACCTCCATTCGCGGCGAGAAACATCGATCCTTCAAATGCAGGACAATTTGAGAAATTTGAATGAGTTAAATTTCCATTCGTTGTTATGGTATATGCCCCTTGACAGCCAAGAACCCCAAAGCCATTAGGTCCACAATTTTCATAACCATAATCTGATGTAAAGCCCGTATTACCTGCCTCAAAACCTGGATTCGAGAGTAAATTAACATCATCCACTGCTTGTCCGGTTAAAGTATAAGTTGTTGTTGTCGTCACCGTTGCTGTAGGGGTTAAAGAGTTGGGATCACTCAAACCGGTAGTTGGCGACCAACTACCACCCAGAACTTCTCCTCCTGTCACTGCACCAAATAAATTGACGGGTTGATTACTATTGGCACAAATGGTCACATCTTGGCCTGCATCTGCAAAGACACTGCAAAAAACTTGCGAATTAAGATGAGATTGAGGTGTGGGCTGATGAGTAGGTATGGTCCAAATAAAAGGTAGAAACCAAAATAGTATTTGATGTAAGTAAGTTGTCCTCTTCATTTTAATTTACGGATGTTGTCATGATTTAAAACAAAAAAATCTGTGTTTATATTCTCACAAAATCTATATGATTCTAAAAATAGGGATAAAAGATCAATTTTCCAGATTAAAAGATTCTTGCTAAATCAATATTGTATGCCATTTTACATAAGACTAAAGTTGTTTTTTCTAAACAAAATATTTTACTACCTTTATTAACCACCGCCTTTATTAATCAATTTTTTTTAAATGATATTCCATTTTATAGAAAAATGAATTATCATTCTGCTTTACTATTGCTTCATTTTTTGAATGCTGTGGAATCACCTCTTTTTTTAACAAAAAAAAAGTAAACCCATTTTACAAAAAATATAAAGACACACACTAAAGTTTACCTTCATGAAAAAGTATCTCCCCTTAGTCCTATTTGGACTATTATGTCTAATTAGTATTTATTTTTATCAAATTTCTCCAAATACACAAAGCGTTTTTAATCATCAAAAAGAACAAAAGCGATCAGATTCTAGCAAAATTGAATTGCCTAAAAAAACTCGGATTGACAAAGCGATGGAGCAAGAATTTGAAATGACTCGAGATCCCGCAAGCAATACCGTACCTAGAAAAAAATTATTGGTCGCCAAGCGATATGCCAAACAAAGAAATGCTGTTAAAAGTGAAATCCCTGGAATTGTTTGGGAAGAAAGAGGTCCTGATAATATTGGAGGAAGAACTCGTGCCCTCCTTTTCGATGCAAATGATAGCAGCGGAGAAACCGTTTGGGCTGGAAGTGTTGGTGGAGGAATTTGGAAAACAACCAACATCAGTGACGCGGCTCCTACCTGGACACAAGTAGATGATTTTTTTGAAAATATTGCGGTCACCACTATTGCTCAAGATCCTTCCAATCCTGACATTATTTATTTTGGAACGGGTGAAGGTTGGTACAATTTAGATGCCATACGTGGATTAGGAATTTGGAAAACAACCGATGGTGGAAATAACTGGACAAGATTACCAGCTACAGCTAATGGCGATTTTAATTATATTCAAAAAATAGTAGTTAAAGAAAATGGTGATGTCTTTGCTTGTACTCGAAATGGTGGAATCCAACGGTCCTCAAATAATGGTGATAGTTGGACAAAAGTGTTAGGCTCAGGTCTGACAGCAAGCACTAATCGAGCAGCAGATTTAGAAATTGCAGCCAATGGAACCCTATTTGCAGCAATGGGCATCTTAGATCAAGATGGTATTTATCGATCTTTCAATAATGGAAATAATTGGACAAAATTAACTGACGATGGTTTACCTGAAAATGCTTACTCAAGAATCGAATTAGCTTGCGCTCCTTCTAATGCAAATTACGTTTATGCTATTTTCGAAAACACTTCTGATGGTATGTCCAAAGGTATTTATGTGACCCAAAACGGAGGTAATACTTGGTCAGCAGTCACCAATCCAAGTGCCATTGGAATGTCTAAATTTACTCGAAATCAAGCTTGGTACGATCTCAGTATGGCCGTTGACCCCAACAATCCTCAACGAGTATTCATTGGTGGAATCGATTTATTAGTTACTGATGACGGAGGTCAAACTTGGGATCAGGTCTCTCAATGGTATGGTGGAAATGGATTACCTTATGTTCATGCCGATCAACATGTGGCCATCTTTTATAAAAACAGTTCTAGTAGAATACTTTTCGGAAATGATGGTGGCGTGTTTCTCTCTACAAATGCCAATACCAATTCGCCAAGCTTTGCCTCCAAAAACAATGGATATAATGTTACTCAATATTACGCTTGCGCCATTCATCCAGAAGATGAAAAAAGTGAATACTTAGCTGGTGCACAAGACAATGGCACCCAAAGATATACAAGTGATGGTATTAATACGACGAGTGAAGTATCTGGTGGAGATGGATGCTTCGTTCATATTGACCAAGATAATCCAGCCATTCAAATCAGTTCTTATGTATACAATTCTTACTATATCACTAATAATAATTGGAGTTCTGATATCGAAAGAGAAATCGGTGATCAAGATGGCCGTTTTGTAAATCCTACTGATTATGATGATGATGCCAATATTCTGTATGGTTGTTTTAGCGCTGGAAGGTATTCCTATATTACTGATGTCGGTGGTACGAACACAACAGGAAGTAGATCCATCTCTAGTTTTTCGGGATCAATTATAAGTGCCGTTACTGTTTCCAAACAAACTCCCAATCGAGTATTTTTTGGCTTATCAAATGGTACTATTGTTCGGGTCGATAATGCGCATAACGATTCCGCAAGCGGTACTCTTATTCGAAATGGAAGTGGTTATATTTCCTGTATTGCTATTGATGACAGCAATGAAGATCATCTATTAGTCACCTATAGTAATTATGGAATCACTAGCGTTTTTGAAACAACAAATGCTGGAAATACTTGGACCAATGTAGAAGGTAACTTACCAGACATGCCTGTTCGTTGGGCGATGTTTAGTCCAGTTGATTCAGATCAGGCATTACTGGCAACAGAGGTTGGAGTATGGTCAACCAATGACTTAAATGGTGGATCAACCGATTGGGCACCATCTAACACGGGCTTAGCGAATACACGAGTAGACATGTTGCAATACCGAGCTTCTGATAATCAAGTGATTGCTGCGACTCATGGTCGTGGTTTGTTTTCTACCAATTCATTTAAGGTTTCTCAAGTCAATGTACAGATAAAAGAAATGACTCATTTAGAAAGTGACATTACCAATGTTGTCAATAATTGTCAAGAATATCGAGACATCGAGATTCCGATTAAGTTTTCGCTACCTCCCAGTGAAGCAGTTGACGTCACCATAAGTTTAAACGAATCCTCTACAGCTACTCCAAGAAAAGACTATGAAATCATGAACAATGTTTTGGCATTTTCACCAACTGGAAATCTGGCTCAAAATGTAGTTATTCGAGTCTATAATGATGCGGTGGTCGAAGAGACCGAAACGATTCAATTTAATTTAGTCGCAGGAGATTATGTAGGTATTGCTAACACTTTTACATTAACAATAAATGATGATGATCAAAACCCCACTTTGGGTAATAGTAGTGTACAAGCCATCGTTGGTGCAGGAATGGAAAGACAAGACAATGGTCCTTTTGGCGGACTGTATGAGGACAATAAAACACAAATGCTTTACACCACAGATGAATTGACTGCTCAAGGAATGACTAGTGGAGCGCTAACCAGTTTATCTTTTTTAGTGGAAACCATTAGCAGTCCTGGCATTTATAACAATTTCTCGGTAAGACTAAAAAACACTGCTCTTACTGCATTAAATGGTGGCTCGTTTGAAACAGACTTTACAGAGGTTTATAGTGATAATATTTCCCTTGAATTGGGATGGAATCAATTGATTTTCAACACTCCTTTTACATGGGATGGAACCTCTAATTTACTTATAGAAACTTGTTTTAACAATACTGATTGGACTCAAGATGATGAAGTTCGTTCTACCCTTACTTCGTTTCCTTCCATTCAATATACTAAACAAGACGATGCAATTGGTTGTAATTTAACCACTGCTCAAGGAACAAATAACACACGCCCCAATATTCGTTTTCAACAAAACAGTAGTATTGGTGTAGCTTCTGCGATGACTTCTAATATGGATACTTACGTGACAATAAATCAAAATGGCCCCTCTCATTTCTACGATACGGATGGAAATATTATTGCTAGTATTGAACAAAAAACAGGAACCGATATTGGTTGTGTCAACGTTAGCATTGAACGAATCGGAACTTCTATTCAAAATCCAGAATGGATCACGCCTTATGGAATCAGTGATAAAGCATTTGTCGTGAGTGCTGACAATGATGCAGATTATGAAATCACTCTTTATTTTTCTGATGATGAATTGGCAGAATGGGCGGATGAAAAACTAATTCTCAATATGTTAAAAACCGAGGGTTCGATTGACAACGCCAATATGACCAATTCACAGATTGCACTTTTTGATGCTATGGAAATCAATACTTATGGTGACGCCAATAACATCAGTTATAAAGCTAGTTTTAATGGTTTCTCCAGTTTTGCTTTGACCAATGCTCCATTGATTGCTTTGCCTGTCGAGTTGTTAGAATTCTCTGCTCGACATCAAGGAAAGTATAATGTATTGAATTGGACAACAGCTTCTGAAACTAATAATAAGGGGTTTGAGATCGAGCGATCTTTTGATGGCCGCAATTTTGAATCTATTGATTTTGTAAAAGGAAATGGCTCGTCTAATGTTGAGGCAAAATATGTTTTTGAGGATGGTGACTTATACCATGATGGGCTTTATTACTATCGCTTGAAACAAGTCGATTTTGATGGTCGTTTTAGCTATAGCGAAATAGAAGTTGTAGAAGTCAAACGCTCCAAAGAAGCTGTACTCATCTCACCAAATCCAGTTAAAGATCAATTCCAATTAAGTTGGAATGCGAAAGATGATGTCTTTGCTGATTTACAACTATTTGGTCGAGATGGTCGATTGATACAAGTTTTAAAAAGTGGTATCGCTCAAGGAATTCACCCAATAGATCTTTCCAAATTTAATTTAGCTCCAGGTATTTATATGCTGAGGTTGCAATCGAGTGAAGGAACTATCTTACATGTAGAACGTTTGGTCATTTTGTAAAAAAATTGTTACCATAAATATGAGTCATCCTTAATTTTTATTTAGAGCATGTTTAAAATTTATTTTAGATTGACGATTTCGATGGGGAAAGTCGCATGCAGATTTTGCTGATTTCTCAGATCACGCAGATTTTTCCCACGATCGAAGGCCGCATTAGTTGAGAAATCTGCGCGATCTAAGAAATCTGTTCCATCAGTGTTCCAATACAACTTTTGAAGCGCTAAAATTCATGATGGTTTGTTTTTTTGTTTATTGAGATAAGTCTAGAAAATTAAGGATGATTGATCTTTCGGTTAAGTTTTAACTGTTAGCAATCACTACTTTTAGCAAATGCATCTCTACTAGCAAAATTCAAAAACTTGGTTGTTTAGTAAGTCGTCTACCAAAAAATCTAGTGCAATAAAAAAGGGCCAAAGAAACCGCACTCTTCGACCCTTAAAATTGGAATTATGAAAACAAATTTACGACTTACGACATCTAAATTAATAGATGCTCATTCGACAATGAATTATAGTTGGTTATGTTGTTGATTATAGCAATGCGGTTTTGCTTTTATTTTCATTTTAAAAAAATTATCTAATCAGCGTAATATCTCCCTTGAACATTTTTGTACTTCCATCGACAAATTTGATTTCTGTGAAATACACATAAACTCCAGGGTCCATATCTTGCTCTCTAAATTTTCCATTCCATCCAAAATTTCTTCTATTAGGTTGAAATCCTGTTCTTTCAAATACCTTTTCGCCCCAGCGAGAAAATATTTGTAAATGGATCACTTCATCAACACTAAAATCATCTGAGTAAATATTAAAAAAGTCATTTTGACCATCTTCATTTGGAGAAAAGGCATTCGGGATATAAATGTCTCGATCTCGGTTGACTAAAAATTGAACCGTCGCTTCGTCTTCGCATCCATTTTGGTTGATGACCGTCACATTGTATGCTATATCGTTGTGGGGTACGGCCATAGGTTCCAAACAATTATCACAACTCAAATCAATAGCTGGGCTCCAAATGATACTGTCAATCTGGGAATCAGGCACATTGATGCTTGCTATTAGTTGATGTTCTTGTCCTAATTTAATTTCAACTACAGGATCCATTTCTACTTGGAGTTCAAAAACATTTGGAA
>CAYTVR010000353.1:0-6839 GCA_964441245.1 uncultured Saprospiraceae bacterium
CAGTGATGGCACCAAAGATTTCAACTCGCTTAATGGAATCAATTCCTAGGTCGGCCTCCATATCCATGTTGAGTTCTAACATTTCAGCTGGGTAGCCTGTTTTTTCACTGACTACTTTTAATAAGATCTCAGAGATTTGATCCGGACTTAATCCATTTTCACTGGTTGATATTGATGGAGTTACAATTGGTTTTGTATGGATCACTTTCGTTGAAGCAGGTGGCGTTGGAATTGCTATTGCAGGATTACCTCCTGTTTTTCCAACTAAGTAATTGACTATTTCATCCAAAGTTCGAAGCTCTGCTAAGGCTTGAGGTTCTACGCCAGACACTTCTGGATGCTGCGCAGTGATGGCACCAAAAATTTCCACTCGCTTGATGGAATCAATTCCTAGGTCAGCTTCCATGTCCATGTTGAGTTCTAACATTTCAGCCGGGTAGCCCGTTTTTTCACTGACCACTTTTAAGAGGATATTTGAGATTTGGTCTTTACCCAAACCTGAGTTTTGAGGAGCTGGAGCATTGATTACAGTCGTAGTCGTTTTTCCGTTTCCATTAGAAATTGGTTGTGGTGTAACGATGTTTTGAACAGAAGTTGTCGGAGCTTTGTAAACTGTTTCTTCTACAATTTTAGGCAACCCATTTGCTCTTGACTGTTGTACATGTGGGCTAGATCCAGTGTTCAATTGTTGATTCAACACTTGCATAAATGATTGCATTTGTTGATTCTGATCTTTCATCAGGTTTTCGAATAAAGTCATTGACTTAGACTGATGATCTTTTAGATGCGCTAAGGCATCATTCATTAATTGCACTTGCTCTTTGTTCATTTCTTCTTCGTTTGAAATTTGAGTATTGGAAACAGGAATTAATTTTTCTACTTCTACGATTTTTTCAACTTGGACAATTTTCTCGACTTCTTTAATGATCGTTTGTCCACCAGCGGACTGGATTTTAAATCCATTGTTCATGACTGATTGGTAGGCATCAGCAGTTGGTTTACTGACATAATTATAACCGCTGATTTCTACATTCATTTTGGATTTTGCTTTTGGAGCTGGAAGGTCCGCCATGAATGGATCAATGTTTTGGATTGGTAAGCCTAACACTTGTAGTTGAACAACCGTTTGCCGGAATTGTAAATCGCTATCTTTTTTTGCGTTGCCATTTAGCGCAACGGCAGTATGTTCTTTATCTTTTAAAATATCTTTTACTAGATTTCTCAAAACACCTTTTGGTCCGAATTCCACAAAGATCCGTCCGCCTTCGGCATAGATGTTTTCAATTTCATTTTTGAATAAAACGGGATTGAGTATCTGTCCTTTGAGTACTTTTTTCATGGCAGCAGGCGTCTTGGGATAAGTTGTTGCTGTGGTATTGGCGAAGACTGGAATTTTTGCGGTTTTGAATTTCATTTGATCGACCACAGTCGCAAAAGGTGCTTGTGCATGTTGAACAAATGGGGTATGAAAAGCAGCTGAAACGGGTAAAGGAACAACTGAGAATCCTTTTGCTTTTAAGACATTAGTCGCATTAAAAATTCCATCAGTACTGCCACCTAAAACAATTTGTCTTGTACCATTTACATTAGCTACTTGAACACCAGGAAGATTTGGTAATTCTTTTTCTACTTCATCCAAGGGAGCTTTTACTGCTAGCATCGTTCCTGCATCTGCTCCAGGATTAGTCAAGGCCATAGCTTCTCCACGAGCTTTGGCTAAAGCTATAAATGTATTTTCATCAATTGCTCCAGCGGCACAAAGCGCGGTTAACTCTCCAAAAGAATGCCCCGCACAAATGTCTGCTTTGAAACCCGCATCAGTCATCACTTTATACATTCCCCAACTTAAAGTCCCTATTGCAGGTTGTGCGTTTTGCGTTTGTATCAATTGACTTTGTTGTTCCTTTTTATGGTCTTTATTGAAAACGGGAATAGGGTAGACAACATCCGTTAATGGTGGTTTTCCATCTTGTTGAAAAAGTTGATTGCTATTTTCAAAAACGCTATGCATTTGTGGAAAGGCATTGACTAATGCTCTTCCCATTCCCACATATTGGGAACCCTGTCCGGAGAAAAGAGCGACTACTTTATGATCAGCTGGGAGCGCGTTATTTCGGAAATAAATTCCTTTGGGATGTTCCCAATTATTGTTTTGCTTTTGTAAATTATCAATCGCTATTTTTAATAAATCAATTCCAGAGTCAATTCCAGAAGCGACAAATCCTAAACGAGGATTTGATGTAGGGATATTAACGATTTTACTGGCATTGATTAAATCATGATAAGCGATATTTGATTCGCTAGAGGTTAGTTTTTGAAGAGCGACTTGACATTGCTGTAACAATTCATTTGCGGAAGCAGCATGAAAAAAGATGGCCGCATGTGGTTGATGTAAACGATAAGGTTGATCATGTTTCGGGGTATATTCTTCCATCGCAATGTGTACATTGATACCACCAAATCCAAACGCAGAAACACTGGCCCTTCTTGGGTGTTCATTTTTGAACCAAGGTCGTGTTTCTGTATTGATGTAAATAGGGGTGTCTTCGATACCAAATTTAGAATTAGGTTGAGTAACATTGATCGTTGGCGCTAGTACTTTATGATGAAGGGCTAACACCGCTTTGATCATTCCAGCAGCACCGGCAGCAGCTTTGGTATGACCTACTTGAGATTTGACAGAACCTAGTGCAATGTGTTGTTTTTTGGGGTTATCTGCGCTAAAAACCATTCGCATGGATTCAAACTCAGTAGGATCTCCTGCACCAGTTCCTGTTCCGTGTGCTTCTAGTAAACCAACTGTTGAAGGATGGTAGCCAGCTTCATCATAAGTACGATTCATAGCTAGTGCTTGTCCAGATGATCTAGGCGCATAAACAGATTTGAAACGACCATCACTAGAAGTTCCAACACCTTTTATAACAGAATAAATACGATCACCGTCTCTTTCTGCATCAGCTAATCTTTTTAGAACCATCATACCGACACCTTCGCCAATCAACATCCCATCAGCGGCATCATCAAATGGTGTGATATGACCAGATTTGGAAAATGCTGGTGTTTTGCTAAAAGACATATACATGAAAGGGGAGTTATCTGTATCGACTCCTCCAGTTAACATCATGTCGCAACGTCCTTCTACTAATTCACTTAATGCCATTTTGATGGCACTCAACGAAGCTGCACATGCTGCATCAACTACGGAGTTGATTCCGCCTAAATCAAATCGATTGGTGATTCGACCAGAAATAACATTTCCTAAAAGACCTGGGAAGGAGTTTTCATTCCAACCAACATAAGCTTTTTTCATTTTTTCTATGATCGGAGGAATGTCTGCTTCTGCAATTCCACTAGAACGTAGGGCTTTTTCCCAAATAGGATATTGTAAACGCGCAATTAGGGGCGTAATTAGTTTTTGTCCACCACCTACACCAAGCAATACACCAGTTCTAGCTTTTAATGCGGCTGTGAATTTCTCAGAATCTTTTCCGTAACCAGCATCTGCTAAAGCATCTCGAGCGACTACTAATCCTAGTAGTTGTGATGCATCAGTTACTTCTAAGATATTTGGCGGTAAGCCAAACTCCATCGGGTTGAAATCAATATTGGGTAAAAATCCTCCAACTTTGCAATATGTTTTATCTGGGGCCGTCGGATCAGCGTCGTAATAATCAGCAATCGACCAACGAGAATCGGGTACTTCACGAATACTATCTTTGGCTTCTATGATATTATTCCAAAATGTCTCCACATTTGGGGCATCTGCGAAAATGGCTGCTAAACCTACAACGGCAACTGGAGTTTCTCTTAGGGAATTATTTAAATTCATATTTTTTTTGTTTTCAGGTATAGTGTTACGATAGGTTTATATTGCTACTCTAAATAATTCTTCTTGTTTGGTGACAATCTTTAATCCTTTGGAAGTACACAAGCCTCTTAGGTAAGGAATCATGATGCCAAAAGTCAATCTTTCTTTGCTGTATTTCGCCAAAGGAAACTGATTGGTATCTTTTAAAAATTTAAGTAAACCAACGACTGTTTTGGCGGTAACTTCGATATCCATATCGGGATAAAATAATTCATCTTCTATTCCCCATTTTGCTAAATAGAGCAATTGGGCATGAGCAAAATTGCCAGTATTCCGATAAGATTGACCAAGTAATCCTGGATAATAATGAATGATGTCATTAAAAAAATTTGGATTGACCGTATTAGCTCTTCTGATAATAGGTTGATACAAACGAGCCATGGCTTCAATGGAATTAGAAGCACCTTTGATTATGGCTTCGTTTTCCGATTTGACTTCTTGATGATAAACAGCAAGAATGGCTTTGAGTAGTTCTGTTTTGTCTGGGAAGTGACTATAAAGGGTTCTTTTTGAGGTCCTCAATTCTTTTACGATTCGATCAATCGTTACGGTTTTTACTCCATTTTGAAGAAACAATTTGGTAGCAATATCAATAATTCTTTCTTTAGTTATCATATTTAGAATTTAGGAGATATTACCTAGTGGTAATATTTTCGTTCTAATAGTACCACAATAAAAAGACTTTCTTTTAAACTTCCTATTTTTTAAATGAAATAAATGTAATTTTAACTTTTCGAATACTCGGATAAGTAAGATTATCGGGAAGAGTAGAAGATCATAAATAGCTAAAGAAGTGAAATTTAGAAGGATTAGTCATGAACGTTATTTTGTCCTTTGGGCGAATTCTGAAGAGATTCAGGAAGAATATTCTTTGAAAGAATTGTTGGCATTGCTTCCTATTGATTTTCATGAACGGGCATTTCGTTATCGGAAAAAGGAAGATGCGTTTAATTATGTTTTAGGGCGATTGATGTTAAAGGAAGCATTGGATTTTTTCAATTTGCCGAAAGGCAGGATCAAAAAATTGACATTCACTTCAACTGGTCAACCTTTGATTGATGGATTCCACTTTAACATCAGTCATTCAGGGACTTATGTGGTTTGTGCTATAGCAAAAGAAGAAGCGATTGGGATTGATATTGAGGTGATTAGGCCCATTGATATTGAACATTTGAGAAAACCATTTACTGAAAAAGAATGGTCTTTGATTATGAATGCTTCTGATGCTTCGAGACAATTATTGGATCTTTGGACAAAAAAAGAAGCCGTTTTGAAGCTATATGGAGCGGGAATTGGTGCGGTCGATAAGGTTGATTTGGAAAGTGAGACTCAGGCCATTTTTGATCGGGAATCTGTTTGTACTTTAAAGACTATTGTTTTTGATGAAAGGATCTTTATGAGTATTGCTTTGGCTAAGAAGTGAAAAATTTGGAAGGTTTTTGAAGTAGCTCTACAGCTTAATATTTATGCCTATCTTTGTGAAGAATTTCAATATAAACTTTTTTGAATTATGAAGAGAAATTTTGTTTTGGTACTGCTCCTGATATCGCACACGGTTTTTGCGCAAGAAATTATTGAGCCTTGCAAATTTGGTCAACCATTGATTGATGCTTTGCAAATGAATTATACACCAGATAGTCCCTTGGGCTATGGTCCAGCTCGTGATATTTTGTATTCACAAATCGACAATGACGGCAATGATCTTTCTGGAGTTTATACAGACTTTACTGTTACCTTAGATCCTGGAGCTGATCCAAGTGTTTCAGCATTTCAAAATGGAGCAGGTTTGAATGCGGAGCATGTTTATCCTCAATCTTTGGGAGCGAGTAGCGAACCGATGAAAAGTGACTTACATAATATCTTTCCTTGCAAAATAAATGTCAATGAAACTCGTGGAAGTTGTCCATTCGGAGAAGTGGATGATGATGATACTGACAAATGGTTTTATCTAGATATACAAGCCAATGACATCCCAAGCTCTGAAATTGACAACTATAGTGAAAAAGATCAAGAAGATTGTGTTTTTGAACCTCGAGAATCTGTTAAAGGAGATATTGCACGGGCGGTTTTTTATTTTTATGGTATTTATCAAGATATTGCTGATGGCATCAATTCTAGCTTTTTTTCGCAGCAAAAAGACATCTTGTATCAGTGGCATATTAATGACCCAGTGGATGAAAAAGAGATGACTAGAAATGAATTAATTGCTGATCGACAAGGAAATATTAATCCCTTTATTACAGATAGTACCTTAGTCCGTCGTGCATATTTTGAAGCAGATGCTTCTTATCTTGAAGGTGATGTCAATTGTTATTCTTTTAGCACTTCTCTTGAAGATTTGACAGAAGACAATTGGGTGGAGATCGCTAGTAATTTAGTGTCCGATGAGCTGATTGTTTTCTCTTCCGAGAATAAAGGAAATATGATGTTATATGATTTGAGTGGTCATTTGTTGTTCCAAACAAAACTGATGAATGAAACGCGCTTGTCGGTACATGGATTAGTCAAAGGGATTTACGTTTTACAAATTAAAAGCCCAAGAGTTGGAGAAAAGGCTTTTCGTCTTTTTGTAAATTAAGGGTGAAACTAACTCGATAAAATAAGGCCCTGAGCGAATGGAGAATCCACTTTCCACTAAAGAATTTCTTGCTTTAAGTATAAGAACAAAGAAGATTGCCAATAGCATCCTTATTAAATATCAAATACTTGAAATATTATCGAAATTTGGAATCCCTCTTGTCATAGGAAGTTTGGAACTAGACATGATGTTTGATAAAGACATCGATATAGTCGTTGAAACTAAAAACTTAAAAATAAATGCTAAAAAGGCTTTAAACGAATTCATTGATTTAGGAATAGCCCAAAAATATGAATTTGGTGATTTTACTAAATTCCCACGGGAAAATCGTCCTAAAGGATATAGTTCCCCCCATTATTAAACCAATGATAGTGAATATTTAGTTGGTGAAAA
>CAYTVR010000354.1:0-6812 GCA_964441245.1 uncultured Saprospiraceae bacterium
TTTTGTATAGCATTTGCCGCCTATTTATCAGTATTTTTGCCGCATCCGTATCCTTGTCTCTTAAGGCTTTTATAAAAGGCGTCAAGGCATAACCATCCTTAATGGGATACTTTTTTAAAATGGACTTTTCTTGCTCTGCTTGTGCTTGAGCAGCCGCTTCGATTTGTGCTTTTTCGGCGGCCGCTTTTTCAGATTGTTCTTTTTGAAAACGCTCTTCTTTCGCAGCTTTAGCTTTGTTCTTTAAGGCCTCATGTTTGGCTCGATCAGTCTCTATTTGTTTGGATCTTTTACTGTCATGAAAATTTTCTAGTAGACTTGAAATTTTTTCATTTCCATTTTGTTTAGCTTCATCCAATGGAGTCACTTGTTCTGAATTAGGTTGATAAACATCTGCTCCAGCTTCTAATAAAAGTTGGACAATAGTTTCATTTTCCCAATAGACTGCTTTATACAATGGAGACTCACCGTTTTTATCCGTTAATCCAGGTTTTGCTCCAGCAGCCAAAAGTAATTTGACGATTTCCAAACTATTATTATCAATTGCCATTGGTAATGCTCGACGTTCCACAGCATCGGTTCCATTAGGATCTACTTTTGCATTGAGCACTCGCTCGACTGCGTCCACATCATTTTTATCAATAGCTCGGATGAGATCTGTAATATCAAAAGTGAGTCGATCTTTAAATGATCGACCAAGGTCTCCAAGCTTTCCGAATAAGTCGTCTTTTGCCATTGTAAATTGGTTAAAGTATTTTATAGAGTTCTAAAGATAAGGTATTTTATGGAGCTAAATGATTTCGTTTGGTATTTTGACGAATCAAATTTATTTGGTGGTCCAAAGCAAAGCTTTGACAGCGTAAATACATGAACCGCTTTAGATATTTAAAACAAATGAAGTCATAGAGTCCCTATTTTATTTGGCCAGATAAATCTTTCCGCCAAGGCGAATAAATAATTAGACTGAAGGAAGATTTATCAAGTACAAAACTACCCTAAATAAAAAATGTAGAATATTCTTTACAGTTTCAACTGCGTTTTGAAAACTTTATTTTCCTGCATCATTGGCAACCATAAGTTATGAGTGATTTCATCATAATAAAAATCCGCGGGTCCTTTGATTTTTGACGGAAGTTCAACTGAATGGACTTCTTTGTCGGTCAAATCCATGAATTTTAAACCACCTGCATTCCAGTCTGAAAATAAGATAGTATTGCCACCGATTACTTTGAGGCCATCCAAAGCTCCTTTGTATTCTCCTTGGGGTTTCCATAATAAGCTTTTCGCTGCCATATTTACGATACCGATCTGTCCGATTGGTTCATTATTCTTACCAAAACTATTGGTAAAAAGTTGACGAGTTCGATGCGTATAAAATAAACCATTAACGCCACTTAAGTCTCCTTCAATATCCAATGCACGAAAGCTTCCCTCTTTGGCGGTTTTGATTTCATAGATTTTTCCTACATCTGTTCCGGAAACCAAAAAAGTTTCATCATCAATAAGGGTCATATCATTTAAAAAGCTTACTCCATCAGAAGAAAGATCCAGTTCGAAAATCTTTTTCTTATCGATCAAACTAAAGCCACGAATTTTATCTACATCAGCAGCGTATAATACGTTGTTGACAATCACCATTCCTTTAGGTGCATCGAGTCCAGTAATATATTTTTGCTCAACTATTTCACCATTCTTTTTTACTTGACTAATATAACCATCGCCATCTTTTACCGTAGGTTGTAGTTTTTCACCTACGTTAGAAATATAAAAGTAACTCTCATCTGTAGCGACACTTTCAGGTGCAGAAAATCCTGATATTTGTTTGGTAATGTCCACGACAGGAGGTGTCGCATTGTCAGTGGGTAATTGGTTGATGGGCTTCGCTTTTTCTTTACAGGCAGAAAAAAGCAAAAGCAATAAAAGTGCATTGAATAATTTCATGTGTGTTTAATTTTAAAAATACTTTCTAACTAAAGAGCATGTTTGAACATGTGCTAAGATCTCAATTGACTGATGATCGTTGGATCTTTTATTTTTAAATCTTCAGCGAGTAAAAATGCTTTACTGATGATTATGGATAACATTTGATCTCCTTCGAATGGAAGAAAAACTTTTTTAGTGTTTTCTTTTTTTCGATCAGCTACGATACAAAGATACTGATCATTTGGTGTCATTAGAATATTTCCACTACCAATATGAATTTTATAAGTTCGAATATCTCCTTTAACAATTAAATATTTTCCTTCAAAAGAGCAACGTTTGGCAATCTTTAAGCGTGGCACCAGATTTTGTAAAACTTCTTTTCGCATCTTCGCAGATTCTGTTAAAGCACTAAAAGAATAGTTGTGCCAATAGTCATCGTAATCTTCATTTTCGCCATCCCGCCAATTGGGATCATTGCCAATACTGGTGACGCCGACAAACAAATCTACATCTCTCATCACTTCTGAAAAAACAATAGGAGGGATGTCCTCCATGTTCAATTGTAAATCATTTTCGTAAAAACGAACCTGATCTGTAAAAACAAAATTGAAAACTCCATTTGGGGTAGAGACACCATTCCAATCCGCATCCACCCAATACTCGGCGCTCATATTCCATTGTGGAATTTGTAGCGTAGGAATGCTATCAGAATCCCACCGACCTTTTAATATAAATTGCCAACCTCGAACTTTACACAAAGCCCCAAACTGATGTTGTCGCAAGACATGTGCGGCAAAGCGATTTGAATAAGACGCTGTATTCACTTCTGCATCGGTAAGGAGATAGATTTCTCTAAATGCTTGTTTGAAAGGTTGTTGTATTTCTAAAGTAGCTAAATATTGTCGCCATTGCAATACTTTTTCCGCTGGATAGCCGATAGGATGCCATAAGCTAAGATTTGTTTTTTTATCGATCCAATCTATTATTTCTCCATCCACATTTTTCCATTGACGATCGTGATAGATCGCTGTTGTCTTTTTTTTGCCATTGGAAAATTGCCAAATTAATTTTTGAGCAATAAAGGAAACAAGAGGATGTAGCACATAATAATTTTCCCATTCTTCATAAATCCAAGTTCGTTTTTTTAAATAAAATTGTTCGATTCGATCCCGTTGAATAGGAAGGTAACTTTTGATATCCTTGGCTACTTTTTTTAATTGCTTGATATCTGTGTCAAATACTTTTCGGATAGCTGATGGCAATGTTTTAAGTGGTATATCATCCCCTTTCCACCAATGGAGAGATACATTACTGACTCCATCTACTTTGACACCACCACGATAGATCCCTAATTTTTTGCTTATCGCAAAATATTCATTCAAACCAAAATCTGAAACGACCATTTCTTCAATCTCGTCTGCCGTTTTTCCTTCTCGTTCCGAAACACTTTCAATGTATTTTTGAATTTGTTTTCGTACAGAAGGATATTTTATTTTCATGCGAAAGCGTGTCAGTTTTTCAATACCTATTTGGAATGGAAGATTAGAAAAAGCAAGGAGACAAGCATTACCGAGTTTAACAGCGATAGCACCGTGTCCGGGAATTTTTTTATAAGCCCACAATCCCAATTGCTCAATAGTATCGTTGAGCTTCGACTCATTAATTAATCCAGCAGCCCAAATCATTCCTTTAGTCAATTCCAGAAAATTTTCGTTAAGAAAATAAATAGCGGGTTGACCTTTATGTTGATGATTGAGTTGAAGTAATTCCGTAGTCTTGGCCAGGAAGGAAGTGAATATTGGCGCGATGACTTGAGGAGTCAATTCTTTCATTAACTCATTATATTGAGTCAACCATTTTTTAGTGGGTTTTCCTGTTTTCTTTTTGAAAAAAAGATCAAACAACAATTGCCACTGACGACCAATTTGTCCTTCTTGATTATTATAGAATAGCATCAACTGCTCCTGAAATTTTTCGATCTGATGCTCTAGATCATTATGGCTAGATCCAGATCGATTTCGAGGAGTAGTATTGCGAAAAGACATTGTTTGATGTAAAGTTTAAACGAAAGAAAGGGAGTAGAAATATTAACCTCCAACCATTGGAGTTAATCTTACGAAACTTAGTTTGGTCGTATCATCTACTAAAATTTCTTCCTGAAGATCATCGACTTGATAATCATTAACCAATACAAAAAAGCTATTTTTTTGAAAAGCATCTAGCGCAACATAAAACTGTTTTTCAGGATCGATGCTTCGTTTCTTTTTCATGCGAAAGCCATTCAAAACTCTTTCTGTTTCTTCTGGCTGTACCAAACCACTATATATTTCTGATTTTTTTTGATTGTATTGTTCGACTTCTGCGAAAACTCTTGCTTTGATTAACTCTTCAAGGCTTATCGTCTCTTTTTCAACTTGTAAGACTAATTCATTTAATAACTGGCCAGTCATAGATTCGTCTCGAACGGTCAAATTTTTCATGTGAATACTTTTATTTTTATCAAAAAAAAGAGCCACAAAATACTAATTTTCCCTTGAAAGTCTTTGTTAAAGCTTGTTTAATTAAGCCAAGTCATACGCAAGAAATAAACCTATTTTTTTATATTTGTCGGATATACGTGAAATTTAATGACATTTACCTTGGCTAAGGTAACTTAATCTGGTATTTTGCGATATCTTATGAAAAACGCCTATATTTAATAATCATTTCTTTAATGTAGTAAGGAATAAAAAAATTCCTTTGTTTTTTTGAAAAAAATCGAGTTTATGAAAATTTTAAAGTCTACACTTTTAATTATTTTAATGGGCCTCTTTGGTAGCTTGCAAGGGCAAGATATACACTGGTCGCTCTATCAAATGTCTCCATTGACATTAAACCCTGCACTGACGGGCGCTTACAATGGTACTGTTCGAGTTGGAGGTATTTATCGAGATCAAGCAAGAAGTGTTGTCACCAATGCATATACTACTCCTTCTTTTTATGTAGATGCGCCAATATTGAATGTTGGAAAGAAAGATTGGATTGGCGTTGGAGGTATGATTTATAATGACGAAGCTGGAGCAGGAGCCTTATCTACGACGGGTGCTTACCTTTCCGCATCCTACCACAAAGCTTTAAATAAAAAAGGAACCTCCTTAATTTCTTTTGGACTCCAAGGTGGAATGATGCAACGTCGGATTGATTTAACTAACCTTAAATTTGAAGATGAATTGTTTGGCGCGACGACTCCAAGTCCAAATCGAAATAATATTTCAGATAATGTTAGCTCATTTGATATGAATGCAGGTGTGACTATCAGTTCTCAAGTCAACAAGCAAACCGACTTAACTATTGGGATTTCTCTCTACCACATTTTGAAACCTAAGTATGGTTTGATAGGGATCAATGAGAGTGCTACTGGAGTTAGAGCGGATAGTACGACGATCAAGCTTCCGCGAAAATTTCAATTACACGGTATCTTTAATTTTGATTTAAATAAAAAATGGACTTTATCTCCTGGATTCTTGTACAATCAAATCGGTCCTGCCAATGAATTTCAAGTTCAAACCATGTTAGGATATGTCCTCAATAAAAAGAAGAACACGGTATTTAGGTTTGGACCTGGTTATCGAATAGGTGATGCTGCCCAGTTTTTGTTAGGATTAGATATGAAAGACTTACGAGTCGCTGCTAGTTATGATATGACCCTTTCGGCCTTGTCTGACATCAACTCGGGTGTTGGAGGCTTTGAAATAGCCGCTTCTTATATAATTAAAATTTTCAAGGCACCGACAGTGAAGCCCGTTATTTTCTGTCCTCGATTCTAAACGTATTCGTACGTACTATATTAAACGAACACCTTTTATCGTTTTATTTAAGAAACAAGCTTTAAAAATTACTCAAATCACCATGATGATGAGATATATATTAACCTTAATCTTCGTTGCAATCATGAGCTTGGCTATGAATGCACAACCTTTGACCGGAAGAACGACTCCGGAGAAAATGCTAAAAACTGCCGATGAGCAAATGGCATTAAATGACTATTATCGTGCTTTAGAATGGTATGAAAAATACTATAAAGAAGAACGAGACCTAGATATTGCTAATAAAGTAGCTGGTCTGCATATGATGCTTAGAGATTATGCTAAAGCGGAAAGATGGTATAAGCGAGTGGTAGAAAAACGGATGCGTAAAAAAGCAGTCAACAAATATTTGCCAGAGGCATATTTTCATTATGCACGAGCATTTAAAATGAACGAAAATTATCCAGATGCTAAAGAGTATTTTCGATTGTTTATCGCGGAAGCGGAAGATCCTGCAATGATCGAGAAAGCTAAAATCGAACTAGCTGGAGCTGAATTGGCTCTAAAAATGCAACCAAACATGGAAATCACGGTTGCTAATCTTGGAAAAGGAGTCAATAAAAAATATTCTGAATACTCACCAGTTGGCAGCGGAGAAAGTGCGATGTATTTTACCGCAATGCGTACAGATAAAGTGGTAGAATTAGATAACAAGTCAAGCGACTATTTTGCGAAAGCTTACATCACTAATAGAGGTGGAGGAAAAGACGGGAAGGGATGGAGTGAGCCACAAGAAGCTGGTGGAATCAATATCAATCGAGAAGGTTATCATACCGGGAACTTGACGCTTTCCAAAGACGGTAAGCGCATGTATTTTACAAGAGCTATGTTAACTGGAAACTCATTAACGGAAAGTAAATTATATTATAGTGAAAGTAGTGATGAAGGTTGGTCTCCAGCCAAGTTGGTCAATGGGGTCAATGGTGAATACTTGGTCAAACAACCTGCTGTTGGTGAATTGTTCGGAAGTGAAGTCCTTTTCTTTGTCTCAAATATGGAAGGTGGTTATGGCGGTTATGATATTTATTACTCTACTAAAAGAGGAGA
>CAYTVR010000355.1:0-6810 GCA_964441245.1 uncultured Saprospiraceae bacterium
TCACATCTCTTACTCTTCCTTCAATTCTACATTTTTCAGTTTCAATATATCAAATTCTATTTTAATCCAGATTATTTTTTCTTTATCATCTATTGTCGTTACCCCCAATTTGCGATAAGCAATATAATCAGGATACAGGCCCATAATCGCGGCCATACTATTCACAATGTCCATTGGATAAGCATCTTTAAATGGTCCTGTATCAGGAAACATAGGTTTTATGACTTGTTTTAAAGTGAGTTGATGTTTATTTAATTCTTCGGATATAACATCCGCCACTTTCTTTTTTGTAAAAGGCCTGAACAGTAAACCAAAAGCAATGAGAACAAGAACAACTACGAGTCCTGAAATCAATAAGGTAAATACAAATGGTCCGCTATCCATTGCTATTCCTTTTTGCATCTCGAAATAATTCAATCGTTCTTTCTATATCCTTTTCTGTTGTCGCCCATGAACAAATACTAATTCTTATCACAGCCTTACCTTTCCAAGTAGAACCACCGATCCAACATTCTCTAGATTGCTGTACATGTTCTATTACTTGTTTGGTTTTTTCATCATTTTCAGCCGCAATTAAAACTTGATTAAAGACCACCTCATTTATGATTGCAAAATTCAAGGCTCTTAATCCTTTTTCTAATTGTTTGGCTCTTTGATAAAAACCAGTCACCATTTCATCGATTCCGCTTTTACCTAAATACTTCATGGTCGCCCACAATTCAATAGCTCTCGAACGTTTAGAAAGTTCAGGCGTGTAGAGCAATGGATCTCTCTGCTCGCTATAGAGAATATATTCACCCGTTGCTTGCAAAGCACTAATCAAAGCTTCAGGATATTGGCAAAGAATAATTCCAGAATCGTACGGAGTATTTAATGTCTTGTGACC
Source organism: uncultured Saprospiraceae bacterium (assembly GCA_964441245.1). Taxonomy (GTDB): domain Bacteria; phylum Bacteroidota; class Bacteroidia; order Chitinophagales; family Saprospiraceae; genus JALZUU01. The sequence continues at coordinate 887 of CAYTVR010000355.1, forward strand.
ATCCACCGCCCATGAAGCTGCTTTCTCCATTCCTTTCGTTAAATGAGATAGAGATGAAGTAGCTGCCGCCCACAATCCAAAAGCGCCATCTATATGAACCCAGGCTCCTACTTCATTCGCTAAATCGCAAACTTTATCAAAGTCATCAAAGGACCCAGTATTGGCATTTCCAGCTTGTAGCAAAATGAGACAACTTTCATCTAACTCCGGTAAGGCATCTAATACTAATTTCCCTTGATCATCCGACGGAATCCATTCAATATTTTTCTTTCCAAAACCAAGCATTGCTAATGTTTTTTTGACACTTGCATGGACTTGCTCATGAGCCAAAATCCTAATCGGTGGTGCACCATCCAAACCATTTTCGTTGATGTCCCAATCTAAGTTTTTCAGTAGTTGATATCGAGCCGCGCACAAGCCACACAAATTGGCCATAGACGTTCCACTTACAAATCCAGCGACTGTTTCTGATGGTAATTTAAAAAGATCTTTCAACCAATTTTCGCATACCGTTTCTAATTTGGCATTGATTGGAGAGGTAAGATATAAACCTCCGCATTGATCCCAAACGTCAGACAACCATTTTACACCTAAAGAAATAGGCACCGCTCCCCCATTTATAAATCCAAAATATCGTCCACCCGTTTGAGCGATTGTTGCAGGTGAACCATATCGATGTAATTCTTCTAATACTGCTTTCGCAGAAATAGATTCCTCAGGTAATCCCACATCAAAGACTTCCATGTTTTTTAAATTTGCTTCAGAAGGAAATACATCCATCTCCTCTATCCCATCCATATACTCAAATGCGAATGAACGAGCTTGATCAAAGATTTCTTTACTTTTTAATTCTGCTAACATTTTTTGTTGGATATTCATAGCTTTTTTTTTAATAAAAATAAAATCACAATTACTTTTTTCCATTTGGTACCATAACGCGCAATGCTTTTTCTAATATCGAAATATCAACTGGTGCTTCGCCCAAAAATTCGCCATCTACTTCTACTAAAGTGGAGGCTCGATCCAGTGATTCAATTCTAATTTTTTTTGTTTTAAATGTTTTTACTTTTGGGTGTCCCATGACTCGTCCTGAGTAAAAGCGCCAGCTATTGAGTAAGACGCCGAGTTTGGAAAATTTCCCTGCAAGGGTCAAAGCTAAAAAGCCGTCATCCGGAATGGCATGGGGTACAAATTGCATCCCGCCACCAGAGTAGCGACAAATCCCTATGTTGATGGTATAAAAATAATCTTCAATCACTTGATCATCAAAAATAACACGTGCTTTACGCAAACGATATTTGAATAATTCGGTAAAGATCAACCCTAAATAAAACAATTGATTACTTTGATTTCTATTAGAATTTTCTGCGGCGGCACAGATGTAAGCATCAAAGGCTAAGCCAGCTACATTGGTAAAATATCGCTGTCCTTTTTTTCCTTTCTTATAAAAACTAAGTAATCCAATATCTTGTTCAAAGATTTTCCCATTTTTAATTTGAGGAATCCATTGTTTATAATCTTTTGGTATCTTATGTGTTCGAGTCCAATCATTTCCGGTACCGACCGGAATCAAGGTATAAATAATTTCTGAAGGATCAACTAATTCCTGTTGAAAAATACCATTGATGACTTCATTATTCGTTCCATCACCGCCAATGGCTATAAAATTTCTATATCCACTTTTTAATCCTTGTTTGACCAGCGACAAAGCATGTTGACTGTAATTCGTTTTTACAAATTCCCCTTCTATCCCATTGGCCAATAAAAGTTGCTTGATCTTAGACCATTGCTTTTCTCCCTCGCCACCTCCTGCTGCTGGGTTCCGAATAACAAACCATTTGTCTGATTTTTTCATTGATTATTGCCTTATTGGAGATTCAATATCCTTTTCTACCATTCTGATTCAATCTTAGAATATCTTTAAGCTTAAAGTCATTCTACTGTCTAAAGCTACCATTTTATCTAAAAAAAAGTACAGTCTATATAAATTCCATTTATTTATAGTTTTTAATCATAAGTTTTCAACTTCTAATTGCTATCATTGTTGGAAAATAAACACAACAATCCTCTTAACTTAGGAAACCTATTCGAATGAATATATTAAGATTAGAAAATGTCATTAAATCCTACGAAAAACATGTAGCGGTTAATGATGTTAGTTTTGACATGCCACAGGGATGTATTTTTGGATTACTCGGCCCAAACGGTGCTGGAAAAACGTCCCTTATCCGAATCATTACGACAATCACTCGTGCAGATTCTGGAACAGTCTACTTAGATGGTGAAAAGCTCAATAGTTCTCACCCTTCTCAGATTGGTTATATGCCAGAAGAAAGAGGTTTGTATAAAAAAATGAAAGTAGGTGAACACCTGCTTTACTTGGCTCAGTTGAAAGGCTTATCCAAAAAACGGTCCCACGAATTAATCATGGAATGGTTTGAAAAATTTGGGATCGTCGATTGGTGGCCCAAGAAAGTCGAAGAACTTTCCAAAGGAATGCAGCAAAAGATACAATTCATTTCTACAGTTATTCACCAACCTAAGTTATTGATTTTAGACGAACCTTTTTCTGGGCTTGACCCAATCAATGCCAATTTGATCAAAGATGAAATTGATGAACTTAATAAAAAGGGAACGAGCATCATTTTTTCGACCCATCGAATGGAACAAGTGGAAGAAATTTGCGAACACATCGTTTTAATCAATCAAGGAAAAAACGTTTTACAAGGCAGCGTGAATGATGTCAAAAATCATTTCAAAGAAAATCTTTTTCAATTTCAGTACGATGGAATTTTACCAGAAGGTTTCCAAGAAAAAGCACAGATCATCGAGCAAAAAAAGCAACGAGTGACTATTCAATTAAAAGAAAACGAGGATTCTAATGACTTTTTGCGCTACCTCATTCAGAACAATCTTCACATCACTTCTTTTAATGAAATACTACCAACCTTAAACGAAATTTTCATCAAACAAGTAGGCAGTGGAGAGGAGTTGAATCTGATTAATAATTTTGAATGATGAATAATTGAATGGCTCTTCTATCGCGAAAATCACCTTGTAGTTAACATTCAAAATTCAATCGAAATCCCGTCCTTCCTAAGGGCAACTGAAAGTCGGGATATTCTCGCATTCAAAAACTATACTCCTTAGAAATTAAAATTATATTATTCTGTGAATAAACTTTGGCTAATCATTAAAAGAGAATATTTGACTCGGGTAAAGAAGCGTTCTTTTATCTTGGCCACTATTCTGACTCCAATAGCCTTTGCTTTATTCTTTATTATTGTAGGATTTATTTTTGCCTATGAGAGCGATGATGCTCGAAGAATTGCCATTGTAGATCAAGGAAATATTTTTGAAAACATCACTACCCTTTCAGATGAAAACAATATTCACTTTCATTTTGAAAATAGAGATTTAAAGACGCTGAAAGATAACTTTGAAAATATCGACTACGATGGTATTTTAGTCATTCCAGCCTTACGAAATGTCTCGATCAAGCAACATACCATTTTTTATTATTCCAATAAACAACTGGGACTAGATATCAAAACGAGTATCGAAAATAAAATTGGAAAAAGTGTGCGTGATTATAAAATCGCAGCCCTTGGTTTGGATAAGAATGAATTAGAATCACTTAAAACTCGTATCAGCCTTAATCCCGAACCGATCGACGAAAATAAAAAAGATGAAAGTTCAATGGCCGCTATCATTGCTGCTATGATTGGTGGATCAATGGGGATGATTATGTACATGACTGTATTTATCTATGGTACCTTGGTGATGCGATCTGTGATGGAAGAAAAAACCAGTCGAATTGTAGAGGTGATGATTTCTTCGGTCAAACCCTTTCAATTGATGATGGGAAAAATAATAGGCGTAGGTGCTGTAGGCTTAACGCAAATTGCCATTTGGGGGATCCTTATTCCTATTATCGGCTTATTAGTCAATCTCATTTTTGGATTTGAAAGTAATTCGCAATTAGAGGATCTGACTGCTGCTTCTGCAAATGGAATGGATCCGGATGACATCAATCTATTAGTAACTCAGGTCATTGAAGAATTAAAAGCACAGAATTGGTGGATGATTATTCCTTTGTTCCTTTTTTACTTTTTGGGTGGTTATTTTTTATATGCTTCTCTTTTTGCCGCAGTCGGTTCTGCTATTGGTGATGACTTAGGAGAAGGACAGGCTTTAACGATTCCAATTACCATTCCGGTGGTCATTGCGTTCTATATTATGTTTGTAGCAGTAAGAGCTCCAGAAAGTAATTTAGCTGTCTGGTCTTCTATATTTCCACTTTTTTCTCCAATCGTCATGCCCGCAAGATTAGCCTTTTCACCACCTGTGTGGCAAATCGCTTTATCCGTAGTGACCTTAATACTCGTGGCCATATTTTTTGTATGGTTATCTGCGAGAATTTACCGCGTAGGAATTTTGATGTATGGAAAAAAGGTAGGTTTTAAAGAATTGAGTAAGTGGTTATTTTACAAAGAGTAAAAGTAATCATTGAATGTTTGAATAACTGAATTTTGAATGGCCACTATAACGCTACCTTGACGTGTAAAGGGGATTCAAAACTCTAACATTTAAGTATTCAAAGTTTAAATTAAAAGTAGAATTAGTTTTAGTGTTTTCTCATTATTAAAAAAATTCATGATGAATAAATTGTGGTTAATAGTTCGACGAGAATATTTGACAAGAGTTCAAAAAAAATCATTCATTTTAACGACTTTGTTAATCCCTTTTCTCTTTCTCCTTTTCTCTGTCATTGTAGGTTTTATTTTTAGCTATAAAGAAAATGAAAAAAGTAAAATTGCTATTATTGATGAAGGGAATATCATGCAAAAAATCATTAAGGATGAGAATGATTTATATTTTTCCTTTCCCAATGAAAGTCTAGCTAGTTTAAAAGAAAAAGTAGCGAATAAAGATTACAACGGTATTTTGTTTATTCCAAAACCCAAAAAAATCGAGGCTAGAAATTTCACAGTCAAATATTATACGGAAGATCAATTAGGCTTGACCACTCAATTGTCTATAGAGCGAAAAATAAGTCAGAAAATCCGAGATTATAAAATTACGACTTTAGGTTTAGATAAGAATCAATTAGAAAAACTAGAAAGTAATGTCTCTGTAGATCCCGAACCGATCAAAGAAGGAGCGCAAGATAAAAGTTCTATTACAGGAAATATCCTCACCGGAGTTGGTATGTTTTTAGGATTTATTATGGTGATGGTTATTTCGGTCAACGGTTCTCAAGTCATGATGGGCGTGATGGAAGAAAAAACGAATCGAATTGTAGAAGTGATGATTTCTACCGTTAAACCTTTTGAGTTAATGCTTGGAAAATTATTAGGTATTGGCGGGGTAACCCTTACTCAATTCGCAATTTGGGCCATTCTTTTTCCTGTTATATTTTTTGGGGCTCAACTATTTATGGGCATTGATACTTCCCAAGCACAATTAGATATGGCTACCTCCAACGCTGGTTTAAACGAAGAACAAGTACAGGATATGGCCTTGCAAATTTTCAAAGAAATTGAAGCGATCAATTGGTGGTTGATTATCCCTGCTTTTGTGATCTATTTACTCCTTGGCTTTTTTATGTATAGCTCGCTTTATGCCGCCGTAGGTTCTGCCATTAGCGATGATATCAATGAAGCACAAAAATTGACTCTACCACTAACGATCCCCATCATACTATCTTTCTATACCATGATTCCTGCCATGGAAGCACCCAATGGAACTTTAGCAACAGTTGGATCTATTTTTCCCATTAGTGCTCCCTTTATTATGCCTGCAAGGTTAGCTTTTGATCCGCCCTTATGGCAAGTGCTCGTCTCCATTTTATTGTTGATTATTACCACCTTATTTTTTATTTGGATTTCAGGTAGAATTTATCGCGTAGGTATTTTCCTTTA
>CAYTVR010000356.1:0-6793 GCA_964441245.1 uncultured Saprospiraceae bacterium
GAGCGGTCACAACTTTTTGGCGGTTTATTAGGGCACAACATTATGTCGCAAGACAAAGACTTCGGTCGGGCGGGCTCCGTTTTTCTAGATTCGTCTAAAATCAAAACTAGCACTCTAAAAATGCCATATTACTTACTCCACAATGCTTAACTGTTAACTTCCTGTGGTTCGTATATTTAATAAATTTCCTCCTGATTCGATTAAGTCAAAACCACCACTTATGAAAAGTATGATGAAGTAACGATTTCTAGAAAAGAAAGCTAAGGATTCTCCCCTGGGCTTCGTCGAGGGTTTCCAACCTCTTACGATCAACCAATCAACTTTTGAAAGAAATAGATTTTTAAACCCTCAGTCGTTTTTCTCAGACTTTCAAAAAAACTTTTCAAATTCCTCCCAATGCCTACCTCTAAAAAAAGTCAATAAATTAATATTGAAGTCAATTTTTTAATACCCACTATACTAAACTTGTTTTACTTTTACAATAAATCAATATTCGATCTCATCGGCAGATTCGTAATATGAAAAAGACTGTACAATATTTTTTTTCATCGAAAACCTATCCCAAACCATCATGATTTGTAACATCATGGTGCTTTTCATTTTAAACAATTCCGCAAAAAAATTCATTAACCAGGTAAGGTTTATAACAAAACATAAGACTAATTAAAACACAACTCCTTCCTTTAGAATATAAAAAAATAGATTAACTTCATTGCTAGTGAGGAGGAGCAAAACTGCATAAGGGCAATAACACAAATCGTTCTCAATAGAAAAACTTATCGCGAACACCAAACTAAGGTATACCTCCAATAAACAAGAAGACAACGTGAGAATTGAGGATAAGACCGTAATCTAACCACTTAGCTCTATGAAAAAAATTACACATCTAAGCCTACTCTTTGTATTTTCCTATGGTTTACTTTTTTCTCAAAACAATAATCATACAGCTATCGATCAAACCAAAATTGATAGTTTAATACGGAGTGTAAAATCAGAATCCGATGCCTCTAGCAAAGTCGCTCTACTCATCGAAATCGGAAATGAATGGATACTTAGCGGCGAACTAGATAGTTGTTGGAATTATTTTCAGAGCGCCTTTGAATTAGGACAAAAAAATGAAGACTGGAATGGCATGGCTAAAAGTAAGGCTTCAATTGCCAATGCCTATGCGAGAATTAAAGATTACGACTCCTGTATCAAAGAATTTGATTCCATTGATTCATTTTTTGATAAAGTCAGTGATGTTGAACTAGCCTGCAAAATTAAATATGTACACGCCCGGCAATTAATGCGAAGTGCTCAATACCGTAAGTCCATAAAAAAATGTGATGAAGGAATTGCCTATACTTTAAAACAGGAGGAGTATAAATACGCTGGCAAAATTTTCAACATAAAAGCCAATGCTGCTAGTTATAATGGAAATCTCGAAGAAGCAGTTAAATATTATCTGGAAGCAGTAAAGTATTTCAAAAAAGGAGATTTCACAGAAGGTGCAGCTGGTGTTTTGATGAATATTGGAATCACATATCATGATTTGGGAAAATATGATAAAAGTATAGCTACTTACAATGAAGCTTATGAAGCTTTTAAAGCGCAAAACCAACTACCTCATGCTGCCCGCTGCCTGTTCAATACTGGTCTGGCATACAGAGATACGGAGAAGTTTGATACTGCCCTTGAATATCTTAGAAGAGCAGAAGAGCTGCTAAAAGACAAAGACCCTTTTGGCACGCTCCCCAATGTTTACTCAAATATTGGAGATGTATATGTATTGTTAAACAATATAACCCAGGCAGAATTTTATCTAAAAAAATCCTTGACCTTAGCCAGTAAGAATCAAAAGAAAACTATCCTCGCCAATAGTAATTTTAGTTTGGGAGATCTATATAAAAACAATGGACAACTAAAAAAGTCCGAAGAATATTTGACAAAGGCATTAGATTTTGCAAATGAATTAAACTTGCCTGACATGAAGTCCTACATTACAAAGGCTTTGTCAGAACTCTATGAAAAGCAAGGCAATACTGTAAAAGCGTTTGAAGCTTACAAGACCTATAAAATAATTGATGATAGTTTGTTCATGTCTGATAAAGCACTTGAAGCGGAGCGACTTCTCAAAGAATATGAAGTGGAACGAAAAGATAGTGAAATTGCATTGCTATCTAAAGATAACGAATTGCATACCTTCCGGATACAGCGGCAGCAACGTAATATATTATACGGTTCCATCGGATTTTTCTCCATATTAGGATTTTCTGTTTTTTTGTTTTTCCAAAGGCAACGTCTCCAAAGAACGGAGAAAAAATTGCAGGCTTCTCTTGGGGAAAAAGAAACGCTTCTCAAGGAAATCCATCATCGGGTCAAAAACAATTTACAACTCATTATTAGTTTATTGACCATTCAGGCGGAAGACCAACGGGAACAAACGATTGAAGAATTTCTTTATAAAGGTCAGAATCGAGTAAAGACTATTTCCTTAATTCACGAACGACTTTATCGAACTGAAAATCTGAGTTCCATCAACTTTGAAATTTATACAAAAGAATTGTTAGAAGAAATTTTTAAGAGCTACTCCCCTACTGACATCGAATATCAAATTCATGCCGACAATGTTCAATTAGATATTGAAAAAGCGATACCTCTTGGGTTAATTCTCAATGAACTCGTTAGCAATTCTTTAAAACATGCTTTCCAAAATCAACCGAAAGGACAACTTAATATTCACCTAAAAAATGAAGCTGACAACGTTCAACTTTCTGTTCAAGATAATGGAAAGGGCTTTAATATAGACAATCAAAAAGGAGGTTCGATCGGATTGCAATTGGTTCGACTGCTGGTTCGACAACTAAGAGGTGATTTTAAAGTAATGAATAATGAAGGGACACATGTTGATATTAATTTTCAAAAGACTTCAATTCTAAGTTAAAATGAAACGGATTCTAATTTTACGATTAAATATTTTTTCTAAATATTTTATTTCATCTTTTTCCAAAATTTTGATTGTTGGGGTTTTCCTTTTTTCCTTTTCTTATAAAATGCAATCGCAAGGAATAGACAGTTTAAAAAACTTATTAGTTGAAACATCGGTAGATTCTCAAAAAGTAGAATTATTATTTGACTTGAGCATGCAATACTATAGGATGGTATCTGACTCTAGTGTCTATTATTCAAAGCTAGCGATAGCGTTAAGTCAAAAGACTAATTATCCAAAAGGGGAAGCTAAAGGTTGTTATATAATTGGAACTTGGGAAAGGCGAAATCAAAATTATTTTGAATGCAGACCCTATTATGAAAAAGCTATAAAAATTTGCAAGACCCATCATTTTGATAAATTGCTTTATCGAACCTACAGAAGATATATTGATTCTTATAGTTACACCGCTCAGGTTGATAGTGTGATGCAGTTTTCTCGACAAGCAATAGCGTATTTTGAGTCTCGAGATGCCCCTCAATATATTGGCATTTTTTATCAATTAATGGGAAATGAAAAATTAGGCTATGCAGATTATGATAGCAGTATTGATTTTTATGGTGAAGCGCTTCGATATTTTGAGCTATCAGATGATATTCAAGGCATGAGCGGCATCTATAATAATATGGCAGTTATCTATAAAAAAATGGGAAGAAAAGAGGAAGCGATGAAGGAATACAAAAAGGTATTGGAGATCAGTAAAAAACATGAGGTAAAAGATATGATTAGATATGTCAACTATAACATAGGAAATTTATTCCTTGTCAATAACCAATTGGATTCCGCTCTTCAATATCTACATCGGGCAGAAGAATTGTACTTGGTAGCTAAAAATCCAATAAAAGAAAAGGTCGCGCAAAATTATAGTACCCTGGGAAAAACATATATCGATTTAGGCCAAGCTCAAAAAGCCTTAGGGTATTTGAATAAAGCTTATGTCCTCTTTAAAGATAGCCCTAACTCTTTGAGTAAATGTTATTTGTTTACACAGTTTGCTGATGCTTATGAAAAACTGAATAAAATTGATTTAGCGGAAAGCAATTGGAAAAAAGCAATTGCAAAGATTAGTGCATTAAACCATCCCCAAGATGAATTGATATTCATGAAGCGTGCCTCCGAATTTCATGAGCGAAATGGCCAGCCAGTTAAAGCATTGGAAGAATTTAAAATATATAATTTCATCGCTGATAGTCTTGTTAAAATAAACCAAAACAAAAAAGTAGATGAACTCCTAACCCAATATCAAACAGCTGAAAAAGACAAAGAAATTAGTTTATTGGCAAAAGATAATGAGATGCAAACGCTACAAATTCAACAACAGCAACGCAATCTTTGGATGGGTTTAATAGGAACCATCTTTTTTTTAGGAATAGCTACTTTACTTTTTTTTCAAAGACAGAAATTGAAATCGACTAAAGAAAAACTAGAAGTTTCCGTCAAAGAAAAAGAAACCCTCCTCAAAGAAATCCATCATCGGGTGAAAAATAATTTACAACTCGTCACTAGTCTGCTCAATATTCAAGCAGAAAAAGAAACCCCTCAAACCATTGAAGAATTTTTAATCGAAGGTCAAAACCGAGTAAAGTCTATGGCGCTCATCCATGAACAATTATATCGTTCTGAAAATATTTCTTCAATCAATATGCAAGAGTATTTTGAAAAACTGGTAAAAAGCATCATTGACATTCATGGCAATCAATCTATAACTTATCAAATTCAAACAGAGAATAACCATTTGGATATTGATAAAGCGATTCCTTTGGGCTTAATAATCAATGAATTAGTGAACAATAGCCTAAAACATGCATTTACTAATAAGGGCACTGGTAATCTTCAAGTTCAAATGAAAGAAAATGCCCAGATGTTAGAAGTTAATATCAAAGATGACGGGATAGGTTTCGCTTCAGATACCACAAAGAATTCCATTGGACTTCAATTGGTTGAAATCCTCACTAAGCAATTAAGAGGCTCATTTGAATTTCTGCATCAGGCCGGCACCAAGGCGACTATTGTTTTTCCCAAATCATAAAAAATGAAAAAAGCGAATATTCTTATCGTTGAAGATGAACTAGTCATCGCTTTTGACTTGCAGCGACAATTGGAAAAGCTGGGATATGAGGTTTGTGATGTTGCTCCTTCCGTCGCAGAGGCAAAAATTGCTTTAAAAAAATACCAACCTGATATCGCTTTACTTGATATTCGTTTACAAGGCGATGCACCTGGAACAGACTTGGGAAAGGAATTAAGAATGGAAGGAAGAATTCCTTTTATTTATTTGACTTCGCACTTCGACAAAGCTACAGTCGAAGAAGTTAAAGCCACTCGACCGAATGGCTATCTCATTAAACCATTTGCTAAAGAGGATATTTACGTCGCTATTGAAATAGCATTGATGAATTTTGCACATAGTAAACTAGATGAGCCCCAATCCACTAAACCACCTGAAGAGCATTCAACGGCACCCTTCAAGATCAAAAAAGTCGTCCAATACATTCATGAAAATTTAGATAGAAAAATTACGCTTCCTGAATTGGCAGAAAAAGCGGGTTTGAACATGTACTACTTCGCACGTACTTTTAAAAAATACCTCAACGAATCTCCTTATCAATATATGCTCAAAGCTCGAATTGAAAAATCCAAAACACTTTTGGTAACCGAAGACCACAACTTAGCACAAATTGCTTTTAGCTTGGGTTTTGAAAATCATAGTCACTTTTCTCAGACTTTTAGAAAAATTGTCGGTATCAGTCCTGATGCATTTAGGAAAAGTCAAAGTGCTTAATAAAGTCAAGATCTAAACAATAGAGTCAAGATTCCTAAAGTAGGAAATGATGTTGTTAGGTAATTTTGAATTTGGAATCTATAGAGAAGTATCTCAAATTTTGAAAATTAAAAAACTACAACATCATGAGTCAAAAAATCTTCGTCACAGGTGCAACCGGTACCATCGGCTCTCAAATCGTTAAGCAACTTCAATCTTATAACATTGCTTTTACATCTGGATTAAATAAAACGCCCCAATCAGAAGTTCCGTATCATTATTCCATCATCAACTACGCTGATCAAAGTTCTCTTGAAAAAGCTTTCCAAGGAGCAGAAACGCTTTTTCTTTTATTCCCAATTGCAGATGACTTGATGACCTATGCATCTAATGCCATTCAAGCAGCTAAAAATGCTGGAGTTAAACACATCGTTCGGTCGGGAGCAGGAGGTGCGTCTTTGGATTCTCCTTATCAATTGATTCAACTACATGGTCAAATTAATAAGCTGGTAGAAGATAGTGGAATCAATTATACGATGGTTCAACCAGCTGGTTTTATGCAAAATTTTGTCACTTTCCTTGGATATCCTATTAAGCAAGGAACAGTCTATAATTCCAACCCAAATGGAAAGGTCGCATTTATAGACGCTCGTGATATTGCAGCAGTTAGTGTAACCATTTTAAAAAATCCATCTCCTTATGCTGGTGAAAAAATTGAATTATCTGGTGGCGAGTCCTTTACAATTCCAGAAGGTTTAAATAAAATTTCGGCAGCCATTGATAGACCAATTGATTTTATTCCTATTTCACATAAGCAAGCACATGACGCTTTGATGCAATATGGCGCATCCGACTATGTTGCCAACTTAATCGGGAGTGTGGAGTTAGCTTCTGAGGAAGGGACAATGGCAACTATTCAAGATGGCGTACAAAAGGTTTTAGGAAGAGCTCCGATTAGCTTCGACCAATTTGTTAAAGACCATGTTGCTGTCTGGCAATAACGATTTTTTTTAAGTGAAATAAAACAAGAGTCATGCGAATCGTAGGTTAAACAGAATGTA
>CAYTVR010000357.1:0-6785 GCA_964441245.1 uncultured Saprospiraceae bacterium
TTAGTATGATCTTGCACCGGATTAGGATAACTTTTATAGGTTTTAATTTTAGATCTTTTTTTCTGAGAAGTAAAAAATTCAAGATCAAAAGAAACTGACTCTATAACTCCATGCGTTTTTTCTATATAAGACTCACTTGATAGTAAATCTGAATTCATCTTCAATATTTCACTCAAACGACTAGTTTCAATACATCTAATCTTAATATTAAATAAAATCAAACTGTCTGAACGACTCCAGGAGCCAGTATTAACCCAACTAGCGGTGAGTATTCCTTGTTCTATCTTAGATTTTCCAAAATTTTCAATTCTCAGGCCTTTGGTTTCAGTTATTTCATTCAATTCTAGCTCTAAAAGTGCCCCTTTTTCTTCATTTAGCTGTAAAGCGAACTGAAAACCTTTAATATCCTCCCAATTACTAGCCATAAATGGTATCGTATATTCTTCTCCTGCTTCCAATAATTGGTCCTCAGCTGTTAATACAAAACCTGACTCTTCCGTCCGAGTATCTCCACTCGTTAGTTGGTTTGGAGCATGACTTACATTAACATCTCCAATTTTAATGGCCACAAAATCAAGATCATCTCTATCTTCACTCAAGCCATTTATCGAAATAAATTCTGGATATTCTTCAAAGTATGGCTTATTCGGATTAGTAAAAGTATAAGAAGCATCTATAAATTTCCAAGAGGAGTTACTTGTATAAACCGTATCAATAAACAATAACATCTTTCTGATTTCTACCATATCAAAAGCAGTGGTCGAATTGGACTGATTAGCATCAGCCCCTAATCGTTTGTATGGCGAACTAAATAGATTAATACCCAAAATATGCTGACTAATATAAATCAAATCCAAGGTGTTGATTCCATTTAAAAAATTGATATCTTTAAATGGAGTGACTGTATAATTGCCATCTAATGGTAAATCAGAAAAAATATAATTGCCATCTAAATCAGTCATAGTTGAATCGGTATGATCACCAGAGAGGTAGATCATTGTTTCCGCTATAGGTAAACTTTTTTCATTTAAAATTCGACCTCCTAAAGTAGCCACTGATGGAGAACATATATTCAATGTATTTTGGATATTTACAGAAGTAGTACAAAAAGAAGAATTATTCAATTCATCCTGAACAAACATTTGTACCGTTTGTATTCCAAGATCCATACAGGTAAAAGTATCTTGACTTAAGTCAAAAATAAGATCGTCTGGATGCGTACAATTATCATAAGTACTTAGGTTAACATGAGCAGGTTTTAACACTGCTTTCCCGTCTATTCCAATATTCAAACTTACACTTGACAAACAAGAAGCAGACGGTGGTAAAGCATCTTCTACGGTGATCGTCATTTGACAAGAACTTTGATTACCACAACCATCCGTGGCCTCAAACATAACAACATGTACACCTAAAGAGTAATTACCGCTTGCATTTGCTCCATTGCTATCTGCATATGGTGAATTATTGGTATAAGAAATATCACCACTACAATCTGTAGCGGTCAAATTACTTAGAGCAACATATGCCCCTCCACAATTCGGATCTATTGATCCAACTATAGTATCATTCAGACAATTGATCACCGGAGCTACATTATCTGTAATGGTTATAATTTGTGTTTGTGTATAATAACCTGCTGTTGAAGTACTATTCGGGTCATACACACACCAATCTGTAACAATCCATTTACGAAATATTTTATAACAAGCTGGAGCTGAAAGATCAAATAATTGATCGCTAAAATCAATCGTCAATAATTCACAATCTCTATTCAAAATAGTAGGTCGTCCGGTAACAGTTGTATCCGTCGAACTACCACAAATATCAGAACTATAAGCCTGTGGGAAAATGACTTCAATTGGCGTATTATCTTCTACAAAAATTGTTTGTAAACAAGACCTTGAGTTATCATTGACATCCTCAGCAGTCCAAGTTCTGACGATCGTTCCTACTTGACAAGAGTTGAGATTAACTAGATCAGTATAAAATATCGTGTCTATGCCACAAGCATCTACAGCTACTGCTTGCCCCGTCAAATCCAGATCAGTAAAGTCTTCTACACATTCCACATAAGTATTTGATGGACAAGCGATTACAGGTTTAGTATTTTCTTCTACATTAACAAATACCGAGCAGCTATTATAGTTTCCAGCAAGATCATATACTCTTAAATCTACCATAATCGACTGATTAGCATCTGCACAATTAAAAGTAACTGAAGAGCCAAAATTGATATTATCTCTTGATACTTCAAAGTAATCAATATCACAATTATCTTGACTTCCATCATCAATAGAAGAGGCATCTAAAATAGCACTTCCGTTTGTAGTTAATTGAATTTCTAAATTCCCATTACAAACAACTGTTGGGCTCACATTATCAACGATATTGACCAACATGGTACAAGTTGATGTATTTCCACAAGCATCTTCAGCACGATACGTAACAATGTGTTGACCTAAAGGAATATTTACAAAAGGACCATAACCTTCACCATAAGCCCAAGTCGGTGTAATGGTAATATTAGAACAATCATCTGTCGCAGTTCCTAAAGGTAAATTAACCGTAGCTAGACAATTATCCGCATTGGTTCCGACCGTAATATCATTTGGACAAAAGATATCTGGTGCTGTAGTATCAATCACTTTGATCACTTGAATATGAATTTTAAAATCTCCTGTGCAATAGTCAATTGCCGTCCAGGTCCGCAAAATTCGGTAGCCACCGGTTCCACAAATATCGAGCTGTTGATCACTTTTAGTAGCCACAATTTCACAGTTTCCACTTGTACTTAAAGGCTTTCCATTTATTTGTGGTTCTCCTGTCAAATTAAGATCTGTTGGATCATCATTACAATCTAAAGCTGGGGCTAAAAATCCATCTCGATTAACTGGAAATACCACATTATCTACGGTTACTCTTTTTAGAAAAATGGTTTGCAAACAAGTAGCGGTATTGCCACTTTCATCTGTTGCGATCCAGCTTCTTTCCACCTTACTGGTAATGGTATCCATTCCATTTGTTGCTAAGCAAGCTAAATCAATTAATTCATCCGTGTGTGTCAAACTTACAATGGTACAATTCTCCGTAATATTTGGTGTACCAATATCTTGAACACTATATGGATTGATGCAAAGAATTGTGGTGTCCTGACAATCAAATTGTGGCGCAACATGATCGAATATATTTAGAATGGTTGAACAAGAATTGCCATTGGCAGTATAAATCACAGAAGCGGTTACACTTTGTCCCGTTTGGGCACATGAAATGATATCTCCGATATTGACATTAGATTCATCTAAAATCTCAACATGAAAATCAACTGGATCACAGGCAGCATTGGCCAATAATAAACTAGCAGGTATCTGTACTTCACCACTAAAAGGCAAGGAAACATTCAAACTTGTTTTACAGAAAAGAGCACATTGAGCGAAAGAAAAATTGGGAAAGCTGACTAAGAAGAATAGAGATAAGGGTAATCCGAGCGCAGTAAATCTGCCGAATTTGGAGCTATTTTGACCCGTATTTTTTTGAACCCGAATAAATATTCCTATCACTTGTTAGTTTTTGGATATTAAACTGGTTCATAGTTTTTGAAAATGTTTTAGGAGGAAAAGCTTTGGGAGGTAGGAAAGAAAGCCAAATTTGGGGAGAATAGTAGGTTTTTAGGCCTTATACTTGTAAAAATGCATTTAAATCAGCTGTAAACCAATACCGAATAAAGGTTAAATATTAACTTATGATTTATTAATATTTATAAAAACCTATTAATCAATATCAATTAAATAATAAAATTTAATATAAATGGAACAATCCTTGCTTTACTAGTAAATAGTTGTGAAAATAAGTATCGAATAGAGGTAGAGAAGCCCCCCTCGACCGAAGTAGAGAGAGGCCATCCCAAAAACCAATTGTTAAGGACTTCTTTTATATCTTTCAAGAGAGAGATTACTTCTCTACCCTTTCATTATCTTATATTTTCTAAGCGATTTTCTACGACTGACCGTTTTTATTACTGTGAGTCATTTTCATTTCTGTTGGAATGCCTTAAATTCCAACTTTCCTTAGATTTGGCCTTAAGCCAATTTATTTTCTATATTTTTTAGAACGATCGAACTTTCCTTTTTTACGGTTGAATTGAAAGCCAACAGTCACCTCGTGAGATCCTCCATTATAACTTTGGAAATCATCTAAATATACATCATAAGAATAAATAAATCTTACGGTGTTATATTTCGTTCCGAGTAAAAATCCGAGACTACTTCCAGTCCCCGTCCGATACATTAGTCCGGTGATTAATTGTTCTTTTAAGAACGAAGCCGTTAAATTAAAATCTATTTGAGCGTCTACATTTCGAATTTTTTTGTAGACGATTGAAGGCTTTAATTTGATTTTCAAATCATTGACATCAAAGTCACCACCTGCGTGGAAAATGTAATATTTGAAATTTCCGCCACCATCTTCTCCTCCTTCTATATCATCCAATACGGTTCTAATCAAATTAGGAGCAACATAACCAAAATGAAATCTCTTTTTGAAGGTTGCAAGAATACCGAGTGAAGTATCAAATACTTTTTCTCCATCCATTGCTCGTTCAATAATATCATCATTTACATCATATAACGGACCACTCATCGCACTATTGGAAAGGTTCATCCGTTGATATTTCAAAGCCATTCCTGCTCTTACTGATAAGTCTTCTACTTGAAATCCCATGGAGTAAGCAAGCTGTGCTTTGAAGCGAGTAATATCTGCTACATTTTCGGTAAAAATAGTTCCACCGAGTCCTACTTGTTTTCCAACAGCACCGTTGTATGTCAAGGCATATGATTTAGGTGTACCTGGAAAACTCGTGAAAGCAGAGCGAATATTCATGAAAACATTTTGATGTTCTCGATCTGCTCCAATGGCTGCAGGATTGATTAATCCTATATTAATTGGAGCTTGTTTGAAGATCGCTTCCTCTTGTGCAAATATAGCACTTGAAATCACGATTGACACTATAAACGTTAGAATTTTTTTCATCTTATTTCAATTAAATAGGTTTTCGGAATTATCTAATGATTGTTAGAGAGCCTTTGATTTGTTGAACGCCCTCTCCATCCGTATATTCTATAACATAAAAATAACCATCTTCCGGAAGCGGATTGTTTGATAAATCAGTTCCTTCCCAATCACTTTCATAATTATCAGACCGGAATACCAGTTGTCCCCAACGGTTGAAGACCTCTAATTTCAAGTCAAATCTATTAGAACAAGCAATCACGAATTGATCATTTTTTAAATCATTATTTGGTGTAATTACCTGTCTAGCATCTTCACAAGGTCCTTTAGATACTTCGGCTTCTCTGATGGCTGTACAACCATTAGCGTCCGTTACTAAAAGTGCATATAGACCAGAAGGTTGATCAACAATATCTGCAGTGGTATCATTCGCGCTATTATTCCATAAGTAAGTAAATGGTGCTTCGCCTCCATTTACTGTCGACGTAACATTTCCAGTCACATCATCTACTTCCAATCGAATAGACATTGGCTCTACGGGTAATAAATCATATGATTCTTCTGCTGTTGCTCCATTTGCATCTGTCACGGTAAGAGTATAGAGACCCGGTGCCAATCCATTGATGATAAAAGTATTAAATCCATTACTCCAAGCATAAGTGTAAGGTTCCGTTCCATTCATAGGAGTGGCTTCTAAAATTCCTTCAGAAGGTCCAGGGACACAAGCATTGTTCGATGAAACAATATCTACTCTAAAAGGATTACTTGAGTCAAAACAAAACTCGTCCATGTATTCACAACCTAAGTCATCCGTTATTTCAATTGTGTAACAGCCATTCGGAAGGTTACCAATATCTTGAGTAAACCACATCGTTCCATCTTCCGCTGTCCATTTATAATTGTACTCACTATTAGGATTTAAAAATCCGCCTGATACCGATAAACCAATTGATCCATTTGAGTCGGTACCTGTTGGCTCTGTAATGGTCGAAACAACTGAAATAGGAGCCGTTGGACCAACTACGGTTGCTGAACCGGTGACGGTACTTCCATCGGAATTTGTCACTACTACAGTGTATGTATCAGGGCCTACATTAATCAAATCTTGCATCGTCGAAATTTCAGTCCCCATACTATTTGTCCAAGAATACACTTCATCATTAGCTCCGGTTATTGTTAAGTCTACCGAACCTCCATCGCCAAAACAAGTTTCACTCTCAGTTGCTAAAGCTATGGTTAAACCAAGATTAACTTCGATTCCTGTAGCTTCAGCAGAACAACCATTTATATCGGTTACTATTACACTATACGGACTAAGATCACTACATAAATCAGCTACATCTGCGGGTCCTCCTCCAGGAAGATGACTCCATGAATAAAAGAAAGGTCCCATTCCACCCGTTAGAGAAGTATTGATTGCTCCATTACAATTTGTTCCTGTAGGATCTGTATTATCAGTTATGTTATCAATTGTAATCACCATCGGATCAGGTTCACCGATCGTAAAGTTAAAAGTCAATGATTGTTGATCTGGAACTGGGGCACCATCTGTAACCGTTACGACATAACTACCTGATGATAAACCAACAAAGGTTGCTTCCCCATTAAGGCTATTGATTTCAAAACCATTATCTAAGATAAAGTTATAAGCCGCATCTGTACATCCACCAATTACACCAATGGTAAATGTTCCATCTTCTTTTCCGTTACAGGTTACATCAGTCGTAATAGGTTGATTGCCTATCAACATCTCTGCACCACCAACAGTCCACTCTGCG
>CAYTVR010000358.1:0-6784 GCA_964441245.1 uncultured Saprospiraceae bacterium
TATCATCACAGTCTTCATCTGCACAAAAGCCATCGCCATCTGCATCGCCGCCTAAAGCTGCACAAACATCAATCACGGTTCCAGCACAACTACAACCATCTACTAAGATCACATCATTCTCTGTATTGGCATCGCCATCATCACATGCGGTTCCTGGCGTTGCGGGTACCGAAGCATCCATATCATCACAATCTTCATCTGCACAAAAGCCATCGCCATCTGCATCGCCGCCTAAAGCTGCACATACATCAATCACGGTTCCAGCACAACTACAACCATCTGCTAAGATTACATCATTCTCTGTATTGGCATCGCCATCATCACATGCGGTTCCTGCTGCTGCGGGTACCGAAGCATCCATATCATCACAATCTTCATCTGCACAAAAGCCATCGCCATCTGCATCGCCGCCTAAGGCTGCACAGACATCAACCACAGTTCCGGCACAACTACAACCATCTGCTAAGATTACATCGTTCTCTGTATTGGCATCACCGTCATCACATGCGGTTCCTGCTGCTGCGGGTACCGAAGCATCCATATCATCACAGTCTTCATCTGCACAAAAGCCATCGCCATCTGCATCACCTCCTAAGACCGCACATGGGTCATCATTATCAGTGATGGTTAATAGTCCCTGAGCATCAGCTATTGTAGCGTTAGATGGACTGACTAAATCTAAAGTCAATTCTTCGGTATCTTCTATCACTCCATCATCAATAATTTCTACTTCAAG
This sequence comes from uncultured Saprospiraceae bacterium, assembly GCA_964441245.1. GTDB lineage: Bacteria > Bacteroidota > Bacteroidia > Chitinophagales > Saprospiraceae > JALZUU01. Next base: position 737 of record CAYTVR010000358.1, read on the forward strand.
AGTTGTACACAAGTCTCCAGCAAGAATAGTTACTGTTCCAAGTCCAAAGACAAAATCTTGAGCTGCTAATGCGGTTACGCTTGTTGTAATGTATTGTACACTTACATCGATATTGCTCATCACATCTAAGCAAACTAAAATGGATGCTGTACCAATTGCTTCATCAACCACTAAATCTTGAATAGAGATCGCTGGAGTTACCGTCCCTTGACAAGTACATCCATCTGCTTGTATGACATCGTCAGTAGTGTTGGTATCGCCATCATCACATTCTGAACCAGGAAATGTTGGTATACTTGCATCATTATCATCACAATCATCCTCTGTACAAACGCCATCCCCATCGGCATCAGGACAGTCAGTTATAGAAACCGTAAAGGAACAGAATTCAGTATTGTTACAACCATCGGAAATGATATATCCTACATCAGTAGCACCTACTGGAAATTGCCCACCGTTATTTGGCCCAAGTACTTGTGTTATAGATACATTGCCATTAAAGCAAGTACCAGTAGCAGTCGGTTCATCCCAACTTATTGGTGTAGTTGAAGATCCATCTGTAATTTCAAAACTTATATCAGCAGGACAAGTTGTTGATAAAGAAGCCAATACTTCTTCTACTGTAACAGTAAATATACATGATTCAAAATTTCCGCAAGAATCAAAAACGGCATAACCTACTGAGGTCGATCCAATTGGGAAATCATCCCCATTGTCATTTCCAAAAGTTTGCGTTACGCTTACTGGCCCACCTCTGAAACAAGTAGATGTTCCAGATGGAGCAGCCCAAGAAACCGCAGTACTTTGTGCTCCTGGCAAGGTTGAAACTGTTATATCTTCAGGACAACCAGAAAGGGTAAAATCAGCAGGTAATTCAGTTACTTCCACTGTAAATGTACATACCTCTAAATTGCCACAATTATCAGTCACTTCATAGGCAACAATTGTTTCTCCTGAAGGGAAATTACTTCCACTTGTCGGTCCACCGATTTGGGTAACCGTTAATTCAGGATCTCCATTTCCACCACCACCACCATTACAAGATGATCCACCATCCCAAGGAGAAAGTCTATTTCCTGGAATAGGCGCTTCAAAAGCCCCACTAGGCAATTGCCATCTTACGGCCAAATGATCACCACCACCACCTTCTTTTTGTAAGGCTTCAATATAGTATCTTTGTCCCTCAACTAAGGAAATCACTCCTGATTCTTGAGAAGAAAATCTATTCCATTGTCTAGAACTTGTATAAGAAGGAACATTTGAAATTAAGGTTTTATTTGCTGGGTTATCATCAGAGCTTAACCACAATTCTCCTTGGTCATCACTTGCAATCCAAAATTTATAATTTCCAGTTTCAGGTGGAAAAATATATCCTCTAACTCTTGTTCCATAATTGTCTGCTACATTAACTGGTACTTCAAATACGTTAATTTCATCCGTCGTATTTGGAGCTGTGTTTAATGGAATATTAGAAATTAAAGTTCCACCAACTCCCGTCCAAACTTCTCGAGTTATAAATCCTTCTGCTGCACAAAAAGCTGAAGGAGTAGGACAAGGAATTTCCATGACACCCTCAGCCAGATAAGTGGCATTTCTATCTGTCCACATTCCATTGTCTTTTCTGATTCTAATATAATCCTCATTACCCCCATTATTATTAGGTTCTCCAGCGCTCCAATTTACGTAAGTAGATTGTTCAGGAGTTACCCATACATAAGTTCCTTCGTTCACTTCGTCCGTATACCCAAGCCAACCATCTGGTCCTATCAATGCACCTCGTACAAAATCATTCTCTGCTGCATTGTTGATCACTGTCAAATGACCTCCGTTTGATTGTGCCCAAGCATTGGCTTCAGCCCAAGTGTAATCGTTGGTAGTAGTACAATAATATCTTGCATTATTGAACTCTCCCAGATAAATAGTTCCAGGAATATCAGTTGGAACACTACTACAATCAGGAGCATCTGGAAAGCAGGATATTTCAATAACATATTCATAAACATCAGTAACTGGCTTATCTGTCCACATCCCATTATCATCTCTTAAGCGAGTGGCATAATTAATTCCATTTCCGTTTGGTTCTCCTGATTGCCAATTTGTAAAGCTAGAATTTTCACCATTTGTCCATTGAAAAACACCTGGACTACTTACGGTGTTATATCCAATCCATACACTTCCTGTTGAAGGAGTGACATTATCTTGAATGAATTGATTTTCATCATGATCATTTACGGTTACTAAATGTCCGCCATTAGCCACGGCAGCAGCATTCGCATTGGTCCACGTTGCAGCTGAATTAGACACAAAGTATTTACTCGTTCCATAATCTCCTAAATAGGTAAAGCCAGGAATACTTGTTGGAACAGTACTACATCCAACACCACCGGGTCCTGTTGAAGGAGCACAGGTTGTACTTGCGGTTGGAGTGGTCCAACTCGCTTCAGCAAATTGAGCACCTGCTTCTGTAGAAACATTGATGTCATCAGGACAAGAGAACGTAATATCTGGATCATCCACAGGATTGATCGGAGCTGCAAAAGGTAAGACGGTAACAAAGTCATCACAACTGGAAGAATTTCCAAAGTTATCTGTGATTGTCAAGGTGACAATTCTAACTCCAACATCTGCACTGGTAAAAGAAGTTGGTGTAACACTAAATGACTCTAATGTTGCTCCACAAGAGCCATAACTTCTACCTTTATCAATATCGGCAGCTGTAAAGTTAACTACTCCAGTTTCATCAATTTGCAATAAGACATCTCTTTTACAAGCTGGTACTGGTGGCGGTGTATCGTTGATATCGGTATAAGTCAAACCAAACTCTAAATTTGTTTCGTTGACTGTACCAGAAATTTCGTAAACGATTCCATCACTTTCGATAGCACCACCTATATTGTTACCTGCGTTTTGAACAAGAATAGCACAAATTTCAAGATTGATCGATCCTGCATTTTGAAGAGCGCCTTCATTCTCAAATCTACCCGCAGAGTTAATCATTAAAATACCTGAGGTAACAAATGTGGTATTATTTGTCAATGTTCCCGCAACCTCAAAATCACCGTTATTAGTAATCGTTGCATTGTTGCTAAAAACTCCAGCATTTTGGACTAAAAATTCTCCACTATTATTGACAGCACCTTGATTAGTAAATGTACCATTTGTAGAAAATTCCGACCCTGCTAAATTGGTTATTGAAGCACTAGCACTGTTAGTAAAAACAGAACCGAATTGAGCTTCGAAGATTCCTGCGTTGCTTAATGTACTATTGTTTTCGAAAGAAACAACTATCGTCATTGTCCCTTCATTATTCAAATTAGTTCCATTATTGATAATGGGTCCAAAACTAATTAAGCTTTTGTAATTATTAATGGTAGCCCCTACCTCATTGTCCAGGCTTCCAGAAGCGGCAATATCAATAGTTCCATAATTATCTAGGATTCCATTATTTTCGAAATGACCATCATTATCTAGAAGTTTTCCCCCACCATTGATAAATTGATTATTATTAATGATTTGGCCTCCGCCAAAATTAACGATCGTTCCATTGTTATAAACGAAGGAATTAAAAGTTAAGATTCCAGCGTTTTGAATTGTAAAGTCGATGGAAGATGATCCAGAGAAAACAGGCGAATTACCACCAGCAGGATTTAAAGGTAAAGTCACTGTAGAACCACTAAGAGGGACTCCAGCTGACCAGTTTCCCGGATTAGTCCAATCACTGTCAACATTTCCGAGCCAAACGGTTTGTGCATTCAATTGAAAGGCACAAAAGATCAGCACAAAGGTGTAGAGAAGGCTTCTCATTTTAAATTTGTTTTAAGGTTGAAAAAAGTATAAGTATTCGTTATCGTTTTCGAAAGTAATTGGGAAGAACAAGTTTGAAAAACGTCAAATCCCATCTACGGGAAACCGAAAAGGCTTACGTAAATGAAATCTGATTTAAGAAAATAATATATTATCCTCTTTGAAGAGAATAACATGCTATGATTTATCGATCTTTAGGTAGTTGTTGGGACGCGTGATTATGATGTGTAGTTTAGTATTTAATTGAGGGGGGTCGAGAGAACACAAACAAGATTTTTTGCTCATCATTTCGTGATGTAAAGGTACTAATCTTATTTGGCTTTTGTTCTTACAGAAATCGGGTATTTTAAGTATTAAAAAAAATAATATTAGTTTTATAAGCAACTGTCACCTAAGTGGTAATTAGCCATTAATTAATTGATTCATAAGCAATAATAAATCTAATAAAGAAATAATGCTTTCTATTTGAAATATTTAGCTCTTTTCAACCAAAATTCTTTGGCAGGTATTCAAAAATATTATATTGAATAAAATGAGATTATTTTTTTATCAATCGAAGAAAAGGTTCTTGACTTTAACCTGAGTTAAAGGAGCTGGTTCTTTAATGAAGAGTGAACGAAAAAGAAACCATTTAAAAAACAAATTGATCATCTTAATCACTAAAAAACAAAAACCTGCCAAGCATTTTTTGCTTGACAGGTTTTCAAAATTTGAACAATTATAATACTAAGGTTGGATCACGACAAAAGTCTTGGTCTTTCCTTTTCTGTTCTCAAATCCTAAGTTAAGATTGTAAACACCTGGCTTGTATTTCATCAAGTCAACTCGTACTGCTTCCTCTGGAGCAGATTCAAATGATTGTTGATGAATTGGTTGTCCCAAACTATTATAAATAGTCATTCCAACTTTTTCACCTGCATATTCTTTAAGATTTACATAAATTTCTGTACCCACAGTCGTTGGGTTAGGGAATATAGTAAATGATCTTAAATCTTCATCAAAATATACTTCTTCTACATTTGAATATCTATAAGCTCCATTGTCAAATACCTGTAATACTCGATAATAATTCAATCCTTCAGATGGACGAACATCTTGATCTTGATAGTAAATCGCATTACTTGCCGTTGTTAATGGATTTACATCCATTAATTCTGTAAAGTTAACACCATCTGTAGATCGCTCTACAATATAAGACGATGTTCTAAAATCAGTATTCGAAGTCCAATCTAATTTGACACTTGTACCTTCTTTCGTTGCTGTAAAATGTAGGATCTCAATGGCTTGAGAAATGGCGTATTGCGTAATGTTTTCACAAACATCAATCTCTCCATTGTTGTTGTCATCAGTACAAGCCAAAGGTTCTGATAGATCAAAATTGAAATCTCCTCTTTGACCATTATCCAATAAGAACCAACCTGATGCACCGTAATTATTATTCTTAGCATTGGCACCAAATCCAACTTGGAATCTATGGTCTGAATTGTTAACCAACTCGTAGTTATCGATTGTACCAGAGAAATCATCATAATAGTACCAGTCATCTGATTGACTCAATGAAGAACAATCTTCGAAAGGATTACCAGTGTTTGTTCTTCCTGTAAAGTCTACATCAACGTAAGAGATATTACCACCATTTACTTCTTGTACATTACCTTTCAGTTTAGCAGTTCCATCAGCATACTCAATAAAGTATAGATCGCCAATTTCTCTACAGTAAGCTCCTTCAATCCAAATTACTCTATCATCACCTCCACTGCAAGCTGAGCTTAGGTTTTTAACTAATCGAATTGAAGTCACCTCATCACAAACAGTTGGTGCATCACAAACATCACCAATGCCATCCATATCTAAATCTTCCTGTCCAGGATTAAATGTGTTCACACAATTGTCTAGCTCATCACAAATGCCATCTTCATCAGAATCACCTCCAAGTAAAACACATGGATCAAATGTTCCAATACAATCACAACCATTATCAGCATACATATCATTAATGGTATTTGCATCTCCATCATCACAAGATGTTCCTGGCGTAGTTGGTAGACTTGCATTATCTGGTGCACAATCTTCATCATCACATAATCCGTCACCATCTGTATCGCCTCCTAGTAAAGCACAAGCATCAAAGGTTCCGGCACAATCACAGCCATTATCTAAGATAACATCATTGATTGTCGTTGCATCTCCATCATCACAAGATGTTCCTGGCGTAGTTGGTAAACTGGCATTATCTGGTGCACA
>CAYTVR010000359.1:0-6749 GCA_964441245.1 uncultured Saprospiraceae bacterium
ACAAGACAAATGCAATAAACAAATGTGCATTGACATCATGATCTCGATGAAGAATGATTTGGTCTATTTTCTCTTGAACCACAATATGTCCTCCACGTTTAACCAAACGAAGAAGTTTTCGACCTTCTTCAAAGTCAGCTTGTGATTCAATTAATATTTGTGCTTTTAAAAAGAGGAGACTATGGTTTCTTGGTTCGAGGATTAAACCTTTTTCTAACTGAGTATTCGCTTCTTCGTATTTCTGTAAAGACAGCAAACTCGTTGCGCTAATTTCATAAACATCTACCTGTGATCTAATCGGGATTTGTAGCGCGGGATCGTCTAACTGAGTCAATATTTTTTCTGTCTCCGCAAAACTACTTTCTACTTCTCCTTGTCCTAGTTTACATTTTGCAAAAAGCGTATTTAAACGAACCATTTCACTGGCCGACAAGTCTTGCGATTGTGCTTCTTGGATTTCTACTAAAGCCTCAGAAAAACTATTTCGTTCAACTAAAGTATTAATCAATTTGAGTCGAAGCAAATCTTTATTCTGATGGTTACTGGCCATCGCTTTTCTATAATATTCCGATGCAGTGTCATATTCTCCATGCTGTTCCATCGTAGAGCCGAGGCCCTCCAATGCGGCAGAGTGCTGAGGATCGATAGTCAATATTTTTTGAAAATAGTCTATGGCATCCGTGAATTGATAACGATATAAATTGATGCGAGCCATCAATAACCAAACTAAAATTTTATTGTCCGAATTCAGTTGATCTAACTTTTGTAAAGGTAACCAATCCTCTTCTACCCATTTGGAAATACTTGATGCATCATTGGGTGTTAAATGGTCATGAGCTGCTTGCAGTATTGTACCATAATTATTAGATTCTATCCCATTCAAACTGGATAAATAAGCTTGCACTGCATCTACTTTTCGTCCTTCTATTTGTTCGAACGCCTGAGCCATTAGCAATTGAATTTCCCAATTTGCGGGGAAATCTCCTTCCTCTTCTGTTGCCTTATGCAAATAAGAAATGGCTTGCTCATAATCTTTTGAATCAGAAAGCAAGGCACGAGCAAGATCAAACCATGCAGTTCGCAGGTTTTTTACTTCACCATATTTTTCGCTCAGTAAGTGCATCATGATTATGTTCTACCAAGTATAATTATATTCTTCCATCCAACTATTAAACCTAGGGTCAATCGCAAATAATTGATCCATGTGATTGGGAATGAGTGCTTGATATTCTCGTTTATTCGTTTTTATATCCATGTAAATATCCTCCCTTTTTTTATCTCGATGTTTTTCAAAAGAGATGACCAAAGGGCCTGCCGTATCTATTATTTTAATAATCGTTCTAGATAGCGTATCAATATTATCTTTGAATCGCTTGATTAATATTTCTTCTGACGATAACTCTTGAGGCGTTTGTTTATTTTCTTTAGTGTAAGAATCTTGACCGCTTACTGGTTGTGGCGATCTTACATTCTGGCCACTTCCTAGATTAGCCTGATGATCCATTTCTGATTTAATCATGGGTTCCCCTCTTCCTTTTTCGGAGAAATCATCTACCGTTTTTTCTTTTAAAAGAACAAAGTCTCCTTGATTCAAATAAAGGATCGGTAAGCTATGACATTCTGATCTTAAATATCTTTTCCGCAAATCCAAAACCGATTTTCCGATGGATTTAAAGTTGGAAATATTCTCATAAATAGATTTAAGTGGAAAAGTATAAGACGATTGATGCGGAATAATGCAAGCCGCTGGCACACCCATCGAAGCTACTACATGAGCCAGTTGATCCAAGCTTTCATGACTATCATCTTTGGGATTGCTCCCTTCTTGTAAAATGTAAAATTTGGGGCGATCCTTTGTTGTTCGATCATAAATAAACCAATCTTCAAAATAATCGCTTTGCGCACCTAACTCAAAAGAATATTCTTCTTTTTCAGCACTTCCTACTTTTTCGAAAAAACTAAAAACGGCTTGATTATCTGCATTCATTCCATAGTCACCAACAAAATGAATAATCTGTGGTTTGATACTAGAGACACTTTCTATAAAATTTGACTTTGTTGCATATTTACCGGCTTCTCTTCCTAAGGATTCAACTAAAATAGCTTCCTTACTAACATTGAGTTTTTTATAAATACTATCTTCTCCTTCGGCGGTAAATAGTTTATAGACTTGTTGTTCATCGGTGGTATCGATCAGTAAAACTCTAATTTGTTCTGCTGCCGGAATTGGATGTGTTGACTTTTCTAAACTTCGATAAAAAACAATTTTCTCCTCTCCTGCTAGCCATAGATTTTTAGCACTAGAAATATTCTCCTGTTCTAAAAACTCAGTTGAACAACGCATATATTCCCAAGGAAGAAACACCTTAAAGGGGACTTTTCCTAAGGATTCAGGGATATTTAATTTGATGTGTATTTCTTTAATTTGTTCATCTGCGAAGGCAGCAGTAATTGCTTTCTTTTTTTCATTGGGAATGAAATGAAATAAATTGGTTCCAATAAGGTTTAATAATTCCTTTTTTTTGTTCGCATTGATCGCATCGATTGCTTTGGTTTCGTTTCTAAACAATTCTGTTTTACAGGATTGAATAAATTGAAATTGGTCTGCACTTTTATCTATGACTAAGCCTCCGACTTCTTCTTTTAAAAACTGAATCAATTCACTCATGTCCAAATCAGCCATTGAGAAGTCCTCGATATCTAACACTATCGTGCGTATCGATTCTTTTAAAATTGCCGACCTCAATGCTCTACTAATACTCATGCTTTATTAATAATTGCTTGGATGGACGAAATGTCAAGTTTTGCTAAGGTATCCCCATTCATACCATAAGCGATTAGGTTCTCTAAATTTTCTTCTAAGTCTTTTTCTAAGGCTCTTAAATCTCTTCCCTTTTTCATATATTTCAAGAGACTTACTCTATCCTTCAACAATGTTTTTACAATTCTATTTTTACCTACTTTTACTATGTTCGATATTTCGAAAAGGTAATTTTTATCAAAAGTCAATTCATTGTAAGATCTTTTTTCTTGTACATACTGACTACTGATTTCATACTTTTCTTTGAGTGATACCGCTTCTTTCATTTTGCTTTCGAGATCACTCAATATCGCTTTTTTCTGTTCAATAGCTGAATTTAAAGCTGCTTCTTTTTTTAAAAATTCTTCCGTAGAAAGTATTTTGTTTAAAGCCTCGGGATCATAAAATTCATTTCTCGTCAAGAGAATAGAAGATTCCATATAAGGGACTCTCAATATAGGCATTTGTTTGCGGCCTATTTGTTTTACTTTTTCTTGAACTGTTTTCAGTACATAATCGGCGATTTGTAAAGCACTCACCGTTTTATCTGAAAGGCGGGCAGCTTTTCCTCGCATGGCTTCGATGAGCACTTCACCAAATATAGTGGTTTGGCTTTCTTTGCTTTCTGCAAACGATTCTTGCGATGCGTGAGAAGAGGAAATAATAATTCGGCCTAAACCTTTTTCAAGTTGGGAAACAAACATCTCTGTCTCATCAAAAAAAGCATTCTCTTCTTCTCCATCGTCATTCCCTAAAGCGACTCCTAATTGAGCGGCATGGCAACAACTCAATATGATGACAATTCGATCCGCCAATAACCTATTCACTTGTTTTATAAATGCACTTTTGGGTAAGGCTCCTGTTCCATCCAATTTCATTCCGTAAGGTTCTAGAAAAAATTCTTTGACAAAATCATTGGCCGTTCGTCCATGTCCAGAATATAATATGATTGCTGTTTTCCCCTTTCCTCCATCTTGTTCACATTGCTCTGCGAGCCAACTAAATCCTTCTTTTATTTTTTCAAGTGTTGCGTCTTTTTCCGTAAGGAGTTTTACCTGATCTTTGGGATACAATGCATTATTGAGCAACACATGTTCTATTCCTTTTGCATCACCAACGGTTGCGTTCCGGATGCGTTCATCGCTTCCCGTTCCAATTAACAAGGCATAACCGTTTTCGAAATTTGACATTATTCGTTTAATAACCGAACATCAATCTTTAACAGAAACGATGCTCGTAGTCTGTTTTTTTTTAATTTAAAATTAGTAATTCGTCTTCGTTGATCATGGTTTGTTCCCAATTGTTTTCAGGGTCATCAATTTGATCACCTAAAGGTACTGGGACATCTTTGGTGGTATCTTTTATACCTATAAATTTTCCTGTATGCCAATCAATGACTAATTCGCAACTGGTAAATGCAAAAGTTAGTGGTGAATCTCCGGCGAAGCTCACTTTGTTTTTTTGTTCAGAATTAATTTTCACCTTTCCTTCTCCAGCATCTAAGATTCCATCAATCATTTTTAGATCAATTTCAAAATTGGTGTCATTGGACTTTTCTACGTTGACCGTAAATTTTGGTGAAGTAATAACAGAATTGACCAACATAAATTTAGTTGCGTCCTCATTTTTAAAACTATATAAATTGAGGTTATTTAAATCTAATTGATGTTGGGATAAAACTTTACCTAATTCATTTTTATCAATGTAATACCGTTTCACCGATTCGAATGAAATAGAAACTTGCCGAGCACCTTCAAAGGCAGCAGTCAATGGAGCCGTTTGGATACCAAATCCTTCGAGAAAACTACTCACTAATTTAATTCCAATATTCAGATTTAGTTTTTTTGTTTTGGAACTCGAAAATTGCTGCATGTCTGAGGAAAAAATATTCACGTTTATTTTTTCATCCCCTAAAAGCAATTCTTGTAAAGCGCCTTTGCGATCAGCTTTTTTCTTAGTCCAACCAATAACAGATAATGGTTGGACGCTATTGTCTGGTGTTTTAAGTGGTGTTGCATTGAAATTTTGCCGCAGCAATTTCATTACCGGATCATCAGGACAAACTCGGATTGATAACATATTTTTCTTTTAAAAAACAAGAACAATTAACACGTTCCATGTAATGCTTAAGCATACAAAATATCATTAATTTTCTTTTTGAATTTGATGGCTAAATCTTGATAGCCTTCTGCACTTGGATGAATTTCATCATTCCACTTATCTGGCGTAACGGTATCTCTTAGATTGATATAATGCACCCGATCTATATCTTTTTCAATATTTTGAATGATCTCATTAAATACGTTGATGATATACTGAATGATTCCTTTTTTATCTTTTTCTTCTGTAATTCCACGATCTATCATTGGTTTGCCTAACCAACTTTTGTCTTTAGACATATATATTTTCCAAGGGACATTGGGATTGTTCGGAATGATATAATCGTAACCATGTAAACACATGTCGATATCGGGATATCGCAAAGTCAATGTTTTACAAAAATCAACATATATAGCGGTTAGATTTTTTATCTCATCAAAAAAAGTCTGGTTTAAAAATCGTTCTATATTTTCGCCGGGAATCCCAGGCGTATAATCATTTAGAAAACCTGCAAATTGCGGATCTCCCAACACATCGTTTCCTCCTGCACTCAACAAAACAATACGTGGTTTTTCTCTATCGATTGCTTCTAATAAATGCTCCGGTTTAGCATGCATATTTCTTAGCGTATCTCCTGCTGCGCCACAACTGTAAACCGGAAACCAAGTCAATAAATAATCAATAATATCTGGAACCAAAGGATGCTGAAACCAAGAATCACCTTCCGATACAATCCGAGGAAAATCAGGTCGAAGGTTGATAAAATCAACATATTTTTTATCTCTTCCTTTCCTAGAATTCCAATTAAGTAAGTTAAGTACTTTTTGATGTAAAATTGCTCCTTGCGCAACCACTTTTTGATCTTCAATAATTTCTATGCCTTCTCTTAACTTCAACCCTGGGCCAAAGGCACTAGATGTATCCAACTCAAAATATTTGTTGATCTCTGCTGAATCAGGATTTTCGGATTGAAGTAGTTGTTGAAGTGTATGAATATCAATTTGAATTGGAGCACTCATTATTTTCATTTTTTTGGTCAAAAATCATACTATTTATTAATCGATTAGTCATGGCAATAGATACCTTTTTCGATTGTCTTTGCAGTAATAGCTATAGAGGATTGAATACACTAAAGTAATTTAAAACAATACCAATCTGACTAAAAAATAGATCAATACATGTCGTCAGCATATTGGGCATTTTAAATCACTTCACTTATAAAAGGCTAGTTGATTCTTGCTTTTTCTAGAATCTATGGCAAAATAAAAAAAAATAGAATGATTTGGAGATGATTTCTATTTTTTTCCCTTTACGGAAAGAAATCTTATTGATTTTGACTATTGTAACAAAGTTGCTTTCTCTAAAAAGAAAACGAAGAAAAACAGCAATCAGTAGTCAAAATGTAAGAGGCCCACGATCGTTATGATCGTGGGCCTCTGTATTCTAGTTCTTATATTCTTTATCTAGGATAAAGTTTGTTTCACTTCGATAATTTCGTATCCTTCAATAACATCTCGTTCTTTTATGTCATTGTAGTTCTTGATGGTCAAACCACACTCTAAGCCGTTTTTCACTTCTTTGACATCATCTTTAAAACGTTTCAAAGAAGATATTTCACCTTTTACATTTGGCTTAGTTGGATAGACCACAATTCCATCTCGAATAAGACGAATATGGGTCTTACGAGTAAATTTACCATCTGTCACATAACAACCAGCAATCGTTCCAATTCGACTGATTTTGTAAACTTCACGAACCTCCATTGTACCAACGATTTTCTCTTCTTTAGTTGGCTCCAACATTCCTTCCATCGCTGATTTAATTTCTTCGATGGCTTCGTAAATGATAG
>CAYTVR010000360.1:0-3018 GCA_964441245.1 uncultured Saprospiraceae bacterium
CTTTAGAACACGAAGCTAAGACGAATAATAATCCTAAAGCACAAATAATAGCAGAGGCATTAGATAATGCTACCGTTGCTTTACTGCAGAATGGTAAATCTCCATCAAGAATCGTAAATGAGTTAGACAATAGAGGAAGTCATTTTTACCTAGCAATGTACTGGGCGAAAGAGTTGGCCAATCAAACTACTGATGCTGAATTAAAAGCTAAGTTTACTCCTATTGCGGAATCCTTGATGAGCAACGAAGCAAAGATTGTAGAGGAATTAATTGATATACAAGGAGTGGCTATGGATATCGAAGGTTATTATTCTCCTAGTCCAGCAAAAGCGACAGCATCTATGCGACCAAGTGCTACTTTGAACGCGATTATAGACGCGATCTAAGTTTTTTTTTCGAGTATCAATTTATAAAAAAATAAAAACCTTGTTGATTTGTTCAACAAGGTTTTTTTATTGATCAATTAAAGTTATTTGGTGATTGGTAAGATGCTCTAAATAAATTTTGGGTTTGATGATTTTATTTGCTTTGAGTAATCTATTTGCTGCCTTTCTTTTCAAAGCTTTGCTTTGACAACCAAATAAATTTGGTGGACCATCAAATCTTTTCTTTCAAATTTTCTAAATAGCCTCTTAGTTTTTTTAAAGATCGGATCGCATGATTACGATTATTCAATTTGTCTTTATTTTGAGCAATTTCTTTTTTAGCGCCTTCCAAAGTAAAGCCACGTTCTTTGACTAAGTAATAGATAGTCTGAAACTGATCAATGTTTTGTTGTGTAAAACGACGATCGCCTTTACTATTCTTATGCGGTTTCAAAATATCAAACTCAGATTCCCAAAAACGGATTAAAGATTTGGAGACTTTAAACATTTCGGAAACTTCACCAATAGAGTAGTAGAGCTTTGTGATTTCGTTATCTTTCATTGACATAATGCCGGAGATTTTGGTATTGAGCCTCAATGTAGAGATAATCGGACTTAAAAGCAAGGTGTGTTTAGCAAAATATATTGGTAGGTTAATGACTTATGTAAGTCTTGGAAGTTTGTGTTAATTGTTGGAAGTTTCTGATTTATAGTCAATCCTGCTTTCTTCTTTTTCTTTTTTCTTGAATAACTTTGAAATCATTTATGATAAAAGAGATGCCCATTGAAACGCTTATAATCGGGAATATCAATCCAAACCACTCTCCTTCATAAATAAATAATATTCCAATTAAAAAGAAAAGGATCGTTAATCCGTAGCCCGAAATTCTCATCAACATATTTTTCAGAGACCATTCACTGGTGTTCCAAAAATTAATAGCTTCTTGATGTTTTTTTGCTTTTACATTCTGGAGAACATTGATGTTTTGACTGACTTTTAAAAAATTGTTGCGAAGTTTTTTTTTGTTGATTTTATTTCCTTTAAGCATAAAACCTGCTCTTTTTTTTGGATCACAAATGCTATTGATAAAAATGCTTTTTTCTGTTCTTAAAACAGTAATCATCGTTCCCCAACTTCCGTTTCCATGAAACAAAGCATGATGGTTTTCTAATTTACTTTGTTCCCAATCCATTTCAATAGCGGTAGCCAATAAGGCATTTTTGAAATCTAAATCACTTAACTCTAATGGAATTTCTTCAAATACTAAATTCTTTTTCTTAAAGAAAAAAACACCCAAAGCTAATAGAAAATGAATGATCGAAATGTAAAGAAATCGAATAGGATTTTGAAAATTGCTATTCCATTCATCAAAATATTCTCCGAAGAAATATACAATAAAAAAGAAGGCAGGAATTAAAAAATAGATGACAATAAAGTAATGAGTGAATTGCTCAGAACCTTTTAGTTGGATCTTCTTTTTATCTGCCATAAAACTTATTGGCTTAATTTATCCCGTAACATTTGATTGGTTGCTTTTGGATCAGCTTTCCCTTTTGATTGGCGCATTACTTCTCCCATAAACATACCGAGTAAATTCTTTTTACCATTTTTGTAGGCTTTTACTTTATCAGGCTGTTTCGCTAAAACATCATCGATCAGTTTTTCCAAAAAGCCTTCATCAGAGTTTTGGATTAGATTCATGGAAGTAGCCAAATCTAAAGGAGTTGATGTGGTTTGCTCAACTAAAGCAGGAAACAATCTTTGATAAGCAATAGAAGCACTGACTTTTCCTTCGTCAATTAAATTGGTAAATTCAACTAGCTGTGATATCGATAATGGGAAATCAGTTAAGCTAACTTTTTGTTCTTTTAACCAAGGTTTGACTTTGTTGATCAATAGGTTGGCGATAGATTTATAAGAGCTTGTAGACTGGCAAATTTCTTTGAAATAAAGGGCCATGCTTTTTTCTTCGGTGAGTAAATTGGCATCGTACTCGGACAAACCATAGTGGCCACAAAAGTCTTCAACGAGTTCCCAAGGAAGAGCGGGCAACTGCGCGCGGATATCT
The DNA here is from genome assembly GCA_964441245.1 of uncultured Saprospiraceae bacterium. Taxonomy (GTDB): domain Bacteria; phylum Bacteroidota; class Bacteroidia; order Chitinophagales; family Saprospiraceae; genus JALZUU01. The sequence goes on from CAYTVR010000360.1 coordinate 2,435, forward strand.
TCGATCGTCTTTTCATTTAATACAATCGGAGGTAAATCCGGTTCTGGAAAATAACGATAATCATGGGCATCTTCTTTATCTCGTAGCGGACTAGTTACACCAGTTTCTGGATCGAAATTTAATGTTTGTTGTTGTACCTGACCACCAGATTCCAATAGTTGAATTTGTCGTTTTACTTCGTAAGAAACGGCCCTACGAGCGAAACGCATAGAGTTGACATTTTTGATTTCGCAACGTTCGCCATATTCACTAGTTCCTTTTAGTCGGACCGATACATTGACATCACAACGCATAGAACCTTCTTCCATATTCCCATCTGAAATCTCTAAATAACGAACCAATTGCCGCATGGTAGTCATAAAAACATCGACCTCTTCTGCTGAACGAAAATCTGGTTCTGTCACTAACTCCACTAAAGGAACACCAGCACGATTCAGATCAATTAAAGTGTAATGAGGATCAACATCATGGATAGATTTTCCCGCATCTTCTTCCATATGAATGTGGTGTATACGGATGGTTCTTTTCGATTCTCCAGAAGGGATTTCTATTTTTCCACCCAAACAAATAGGTGCTCGGTCTTG
>CAYTVR010000360.1:3028-6745 GCA_964441245.1 uncultured Saprospiraceae bacterium
GATACAAACCGGCAAATTGTCTTGCGTAATTTGGTAGCCTTTCGGCAAATCAGCATAAAAGTAATTTTTTCTATCAAAGCGATTTTCCTTATTGATTTCGCAACCCAAAGCGAGTCCTAATCTAATTGCATGATCGACTTGTTGTTTGTTGAGTCGTGGTAAAGTCCCAGGATGCCCCAAAGATATAGCACTGACATGAGTATTAGGTTCTCCACCAAATCGGGTATCATCAGCACAAAAGGCTTTACTTTTTGTAGAAAGCTGAATATGTACTTCAAGGCCAATGACTGTTTCGTATTTATCGAATATACTCATGGAAAATTTAAATTTTATCTAAAGAACTTTTTAAAAAATTAAAAAACTAAAGATGATCGTTAGTAACATAAAGAATGTCAACAAAAATGTATAGGCAAAAAGGAGAACAATATAACTTAATGAAGATTTCATCCAACTTTGTTGGTACACTCTTTTCAAAGCTAAAAATAAGTACACAAAAATGTAAATGATTGGGATAGGAGTCAAGTAATCAGGTAAATAATTTGTGGTAAATGCAAATATCGCACAGATGAAAAATAAAAAAGCATGGAAATGAAAAGAGAAAACTAAATGCTCTACATAAAAATGTTGTTGACGAAAGTAAAGTATTTTAAGAAAGAGAGCAAGAAAAGGCATCATAAATAAAATACCCAAGCTGAGCTTACTGATGATATAGTCTTCTAAGTTATCTCCTTCTTTAAAGGCCTTTACAGCTTGTGTAAGAAAAAGCTTTTTCGAAAAACCTGCCTCCGGAATATATTTTTCAATCAATCCTTTGGGCTTCAGATCTAAAAAATCTTTTAAGGCTACTTTGGGTAGTTTAGTCCCACTAAAATTAATATCTGACAAATCTAATGAATCAGTTCTTTTTGACTCCAAAGGAGATATGTAACTCAGCAAACTATCCAATGCAAAGTGTGTTTCTTTTTGTGGAAAATCATTTTTAAGTACTTGAATGGTACTATCTATTTCTGATATGAAAACTTGTCTTTGAATTTGCTTTTTGGTCATATCGGTTTCCTCTAAACCGATATTTATCAGTTCATTAAAACCAACCGCTGAAAATAAAAAGATGCCTGTTACCAAAAAAAGTCGCAATGGACTAGCATAGCTTTTGTGTTTGCCTTCAAAATATTCTGTAGTTAATTTTCCAGGAATAAATAAAGAACCAAGGGTGGCGAATAACTTGGAATCTAGATTTAAATGCTCCGCAAAAAATTCTTGAATAAAAGAAAATGCCGCAACCTTTCCCGTCGTATATTTCTGGCTACATTGAAAACAATACTTGGCCTCTAAAGGAAGCGAGCAGCCACAATTTCTACATTGTTTGGAACCAGAAGAGGGTGTTGAATCCATAGATTGATTGAAACAAGGATTTATAAATTATTGGAGTCTCTAATTAAAGATAGTAAAACAAGCCTAACAAAAAAAGCTTGCTTCCCAATGGAAAACAAGCTTTTTGTTTGGATTAAAAATAAGTTTTAATCAAACGATTGATTCGTTGTAGCAGCTAAGTCAACTAAATCTTTATACTCCGCAGGTGTTAATCCATCCATACAATAATGAATTGGATTGACTTTTTTACCTCTATGAATAACTTCATAATGTAAGTGAGGTGCTGTAGAAGTACCTGTGCTTCCAACCTCTCCAATCTTTTGTCCACGCTTTACTTTCTGTCCTTTTTTGACATCAACTTTACTCATATGCGCATACAAAGATTTATAACCATAACCATGATCAATGGTCACATGAGTTCCATATCCACTTTTTAGTTTTTTGATACTGACTATTTTTCCATCACCTGATGCCTGAATCGCCGTTCCTCTCGGACAAGTAAAATCGATTCCTGTGTGCATTTTATGGCGTTTAAAAATAGGGTGGAGGCGCATTCCAAAACCGGAAAGCTTAACAATATTTCGTTTCAACTTATCAGAACTGACGGGCTTAATGGCAGGAATAGAAGCCAACATTGTTTCCCGATCTTTAGCTAAATCTGTAATTTCATCTAATGACTTAGATTGAATAGTCATTTGCGATTTTAGCTTTTCTAAGCTCTCTTTAGCTTCAATTAATAACTCACCAGAGTTTTTGTATTTTGTTAGATTGCTATACTTATCGTATCCACCAGTTCCACCATGCCAAACATCAGGATCAATTGGATCCATCCCAAAAATCATTCGGTGAACACTTGCATCTCGTTCTTGTAGGTTATGAATGACCTTACTCATCATCTCAAAATCACTGTTCATAGACATGAACTGATATTTCATTTGATCGATTTCTCGCATCAAAGTTTTTTCTTTAGGGGATGGGAAGTAAGCAAATGCAATAGAAATAATAACAACTGCTGCTACAATCACTGCTGATAAAAAGCCTAAACCTCTAAGAATTTTAACTTTAAGAGGTTCTACAACTTTCTCATAGCGTAGCGTCTGAGTGTTATAAATAAATTTTTCTTTTCTCATTATCCTTTGATTCGTTAGTTAAAAACGAAAACTCTTTTTAATATCGTTTTTAACACAAATAAGTTACTTTTCAAAGTGTTTCATTTCGTATGTGATGCCAAAACTATAACGGATAAGCTAAAAATTCAAAAGTTTTGCTAATTATTTATCAACAAGTTTAAATGAAATTAGAATTATTTTTAATAATATTATCAAATTGTTTATAATATTAATTTTATATTTAATTTGATTGTCATCAAATAGTTGATTTTTAGATCTTTACGATTAATATATAAGTTTATCTTCTAATTTATTTGCAAAGAAAAGTTAATCGTATAAAAGCTTTTTTTTCATAGAAAAACTAATTGCATATGAGCAAATGCGATATAACATGTAGAGGAGCTAAATACGCTAATCTTAGATAGATATAAACCAACTTTGCGTAAAAAGTCTAAAGAACAGACGATTCATAAGTGAAGGTAAAACCTTTGCTTAGAAGAAACTCATAAAAAAGTGCTGAAGCAGGGACATATTCTCAAGAAGAACTTCAAGGCTTAATTCTTTATTAAATTAAGTCAGTATTCGATCTAATAGCGAGGTCTGATTTTTCTATTGCAAGCCCTTTGATTCGTTAGTTAAAAATAATTACTTTTGTGGCACTATTTTCAATCCAAAAAGGTTTTCTTTATTACACTTACGTAAAAAGGACACCTAATTTGAAAACATTCGAAAATAACTAGCCGTATACCATACAAAATAGCATCAAATAGTTCCTTATTTCGGCGAGGACCGCTTAAAAAAATCCTTCTTTGCAAATATTGTGGACGTTCACAAAAAGAGATGAAAAAGCGACCAAAGGATTCCGATAGCTATCGGAAGAATCTCATTTTTGAATGTTTATACATATTATATGCGTACGTACAGGATTAGTCGAAGAACAAAAAAATGATATAAAAATGATGAAATCAAAGGAAATCCGACAACAGTTTCTAGATTTTTTTGAAGGTAAAAACCATAAAATTGTTCCATCTGCCCCGATAGTGAACAAAGACGATCCTACATTAATGTTTACCAATGCAGGGATGAATCAATTCAAAGATTACTTTTTGGGTAACCAAACACCTGATAATCCTCGACACGCCGATACTCAAAAATGTCTAAGAGTTTCTGGAAAGCATAATGATTTGGAAGAAGTAGGAATTGATAGTTATCATCATACCATGTTTGAGATGTTAGG
>CAYTVR010000361.1:0-6738 GCA_964441245.1 uncultured Saprospiraceae bacterium
CAAAAAGAGTTGTATGTGATGCATGGTATAACCGGACCAAATGAATACGAAAACAACGTCAACAACAATTGGTATACGTCTACCATTGCTTTGTGGTGTTTAAAATATACGCAGGAAGCCTTAGATTTTGTTAAAGAAAAAGCGCCAGGTCATTTCCAAGAATTGGTGGATAAAATTAAATTTTATGAAGCTACAGAAACCAATAAGTGGAAACATATTTTAGAGAATATGTTTTTGGCAACAGATGAAAAATTAGGGATCTTTCTTCAGCAAGAAGGCTACATGGATAAGGAACAAATCATGGTGGCAGATTTAGCCGAGGAAGAACAACCGATTTGGCAAAACTGGTCTTGGGATCGTATTCTTCGTTCTTGTTTTATTAAGCAAGCGGATGTATTGCAAGGTATTTATCTTTTTGAAGATCAATATGATATCGATACCATTCAAAGAAATTTTGATTTTTATGAGCCACGAACTTTGCATGAATCCTCTCTTTCTCCATGTGTACATGCGATCCTTGCCGCAAAATTAGGAAAGAAAGATAAGGCTTATCAATTGTATCTACGAACCGCTCGATTGGATTTAGATGATTACAATAATGATACGGAAGATGGTTGTCACATCACAAGTATGGCAGGAACTTGGATGACATTGATCAAAGGATTTGGAGGCATGCGAGTGAATGATGATCGAGTTAGTTTTGAACCTTTTATTCCGGAGCCATGGGAATCCTATTCGTTTAAGATCAGACATCGAGGTAGATTGTTGGAAGTCAATGTGAATCAAAATAAAACGAAAATCACCAACCATTCTGATGAAACAATCGAGGTCGGCGTCCATAATAAAGTATTTAAATTGACACCAACAGAGTCTTTATTTCAATAAATGAAAGCGACCGTAGAACCATTTATAAATTCTAATATAATTTCTTTTAAAATGAAAAAATATATTCCTTTATTACTTGTACTGATCTTATCAATTGCCTGTAAAAAAGATCAAAAAAATACAGCTGCGACGACAGAAAATTCTAACATCACAACTAATCCAGATGGCACGGTTCATGTCAAATCAAGTCACAGTGCATTTTTGGTTGGGATGTGGAAATATGGTTTTTTTATGGGACCAGATAATGAGAAAGATAAATACAAAGGTCGTTGGATTAAATTCAATCGTGATGATACTTTCGTCAGTGGTCAATATGGAGAAACAACAAATAAAGGGACTTATGTTTATGAGCATATGCCTAATAACGAGCTGACCATTAACTACGAAAAAGAAGAGTCTATTTACAACCAATGGGCTGTTCAGAATGGTTCAGCGGCTACTTTATTCAAAGGTAAAACAAAATTGAATCCATCTAAAATAACGATAAAGATGGATCCAATTAAAGTACTTCCGTCCAAATAAATACGACCATTCTCGGCGAAGTCGCATTGGGGTGAAGCCTAATTTTACAAATCAAGTGATTTACGTTATAAGTGGCGGGTTGGGAATGGTCGCGCATATAATGCGGGATGGGAGCGGGTGATAGGCATTGAGATTAGCTTTTATTTTGCCTAGATTTTTTGCTTCCTTTTTTAGTCTCGTTCGAAAACGGGAAAAAAAGGGAGATGCCGTAGGCGATAAAGGGAAATTCCAATGGCAATTATAAGGATTTGATTATCAGTGTTTTGAAAATGGAAAACGTTTTAAGGTTCACCCGCAAGCGGCAAAGTAGAGGATAAGCAATTACTTTACTACAAATTACAAAAGTAGCGAAGTGAGATGGAGAATTTTCACTTGAATGGATAGAAGTTTCTACATTTCATTTTCATTCCTACCAAAGCTTCTTATTTCCTGAAAAGGAAAACTAAATAATAACTCAACTTATAGAAAATTTTCAAAAAAATAGTATGAAACAATTGACACCTTTTTTTATTTTATTTACAGTCATTGGTTTGTTTTCAAACGCCTGTAAACAATCCGACACCTCTGCTACCGTTCAAGAAAAATCAGCCATAACAGAAGTCGTACATACGGATGCATTTCCAAAATGGGCGGCCAATGCTACCATGTACGAAGTCAACATTCGTCAATTTACTAAAGAAGGAACTTTTAAAGCTTTTGAAACACAGCTTCCACGATTAAAAGAATTGGGAATTGATATTGTTTGGTTGATGCCCATTCATCCGATTGGAAAAGTAGAACGTAAAGGTAGCCTAGGAAGTTATTATTCGGTTTCAGATTATCGAGGGATTAATCCTGAATTTGGGACGATGGCAGATTTTGAAAGTTTGTTGAAAAAGACTCATGAATTGGGGATGTATTTGATTATCGATTGGGTACCTAATCATACCGCTTGGGATCATCCTTGGATCAAAGAAAAACCAGAATACTACACCATTGATCCAAACACAGGAAAAATATCATTGCCATTGGATCGTGGAAATCTTACTGATTGGTCTGATGTAGCTGAGCTGAATTACGATAATAAAGATTTGCGTCAAGCGCAAATAGCAGATATGCATTTTTGGACAAAAGAAAAAAATATTGATGGCTTCCGTTTTGATAGTCCTCACAATGTTCCTTTGGATTTTTGGAAAGAAGTTGCAGATTCTTATGCAAGTAATAAAGACATTTTTTTATTGGGTGAAAATGAAGATGATGACTTTTTGGAAGCTGGATATTTCAATTGTTTTTATGCTTGGGATTTTGTGGAAGAGTTAAAAAAGATTGTTCAGGAAAATGAATCTATTAGCAAAATTGATACTTATTTAGCTGAAAATGTTGGAAAGGATAATCGATTGAGAATTTATTATACTTCCAATCATGATGAAAATAGTTGGCAAGGTACGGTGTTCGAAAGATTGGGAGATGGGCACAAAGCTTTTGCTGTTTTAGCAGCCACTATTGATGGAATGCCATTGTTATATAGTGGGCAAGAGGCTGCGATGAAAAAACGAGTGAAGTTTTTTGAAAGAGATCCTATAGAGTGGGGGAACTATGATTATGCTGCGTTTTATAAAACGTTGTTTGATCTGAAAAAGAAAAATAGAGCTTTATGGAATGGAAGCTATGGTGGTAAGATCGAAAGAATTGCAACAGATAAACCTGAAGATATTTATGCTTTTAGTAGAGAAAAAAATGGAGATAAAATAGTCGTGATTCTTAATTTAAGCGGCACCATGCAGCATGCTGTTTTACAAGGAGATGATTTTGTCGGAAGTTATAACAACGTATTTGCTAATGGCACCATGAACTTGACGGCGAATATGACGATGGAATTATCCGCCTGGGATTATCTTGTATTGTCGAATAAGTAGAGGGCATTCAGAAAAAATATTGAATATCCCCCAATCGATATTCAATATTTTTTTTGAATATTTTTGACTCCTCGTCTAGACGACTTCGCTTTCCATATTTTCATACAAAGTTTTAAAAGCATCTAAGTACTGTTGTCGATTCATGATACCGTGCTTGCCACCGTTGACTTTTTTGGTGACCATGAAGATATCATCCTCATCAGCAAAACGATTGATCTTTCTTTTTTTCCAATACCAGCAAGCGGATGTCAGAGCCCACTTGGGTTGTAGTAATAATTCTGGATTGTTTACAGCGTCAATGTTATTGTCTTTTGAGAATCTAGTATAGTTTTCTTTTCCTGTTAATTGTATCAAACCGCGACCTCTATATTTCCAACCTTCGCCACTCTGTTCGTCGCCATTGCCCATTCGATTGCCATAAATTCGATTGGCAATTTTTTCAGGTTGTCTGTGATATTGTTCAGCCATTTCAATAGAAGGGAAATATTTTCTAAACATCAGTCGAAGCGCTTTCGCGGAATAGTTTAGGTTTTCTTCATTGAATTTGAGTCCACCACTTTCATGGGCAACTTGTGCCATAAAATGAACTTTTCTTAAAGTCGTATCAATGCCATATTGTGGTAAAACAGTATCAACGAAAGGAAGGTAAGATTTTGCGATATTCCAATTGACGTTAGGAATGATGTCTTTCATTTGGTTGCTTGCTAGCATAGTTCGTTTTTTTAATCCAATGCTCCTGAATATTGTTTTCTATTTTAAAGATAATATTTTTTTGGGAAAGTGTGAACAGACATTGGAAAGGAGTTAGGAGATGCTCAATTATATGTGGATCGAGTATCTTCGGAATTCTCTCGTGATCACTAATTGCGCTTATCTCAATCCCCGTTTTTTAAGATTCAATTTATATCGTTTGGCATTTTGATTATGACCGGCCAATGTTTTAGCGAAAGCATGATAACCCGATCCATCGCCTTTGGCGCAAAAGAAAATATAATCATGATCTTCACCATCAAGAACAGCATCTAAGCTACTGATAGAAGCCATGCTAATTGGCCCAGGTGGAAGTCCAGTGTATTTGTAAGTATTATAAGGAGAATCAACTTTAAGATGACGATTCAATACTCGACGAGTCGTAAAGTCTCTAGTGGCAAAAACAACAGTTGGATCCGCTTGGAGTAACATATTTGTTTTTAATCGATTCAAATAGACACCGGCGATACGACGTTTTTCATCTTTACGCAAAGTTTCCCTTTCGACTATTGAGGCGAGCGTGTACACTTCCTCAGGAGTCATTCCTTTTTTTTCTGCTTTTTTCAAACGATCCTTCTTGCTCCAAAATTTTTTATGTTCTTGACTCATCCGTTCCATAAAATTTTTGGCATTTTGATTCCAGTAAAATTCATAAGTATTTGGAATGAAGAAAGTCATTAAAGTTGCTGGAGTTAAATTATATTTTTCCAAAATGGCAGGATCTCGAAAGGCATTGAGCAAAGCTAAAGAGTCTGTTTCCAATTCCTTAGCTACTTTACCTGCGACTTCTTCTGGCAATCGCTCATTATTTAAGATGACTTTTACAGCCGCTTGTTTACCCGCTCTTAGATGTTGAATCAATCTTCTATTGCTCCAGCCCGGTTCTATTTTAAATCGACCGGTTCTCATTTTAGATCGTTTGTAAGACATCTTTTCAGCCACCCAATGAAAGTCATCTTCATGAATCAACATCTTTTTATCCAATAGTAGGTCAACGATTTTTTCGTAAGAAGCACCTGAAGGGATATAGAGATATGGATCAACTAAAGTATTGGGGACATTGGCTTTGAATATCGCTTGATACTTATTGTAGCCAACATATGCCGCAATCAATAGGGCAACAAGAAAAATATAAAAGAATTTTTTAAACATAGTAGTAAATTAGTGTTTTGGTGTTTTAGTGTTGCGGTGTTATAGTGTTAACGTATTCACGATAGAGGAACCTTAACACCAAGAACCAAAACACCATAACACCATTTAATATTGCTCTTTCTCACTTGGAAAATCTTGCGATTTTACATCCTTGATATAATCTTGAGTAGCTTCTTTAATGGCATCGAATAATTCTAGGTAACGACGTAGAAATCTAGGTTTAAACTCTTTGGTAATACCTAAAAGATCATGCGTAACCAAGACTTGTCCATCAGTACTATTTCCTGCACCAATACCAATAGTTGGAATCGTAAGCATTTCAGAAACTTCTTTCGCCAGCTTAGCAGGAATTTTTTCTAACACGATTGCAAAGCACCCCAGCTGTTGTAATAACATAGCATCACTTTTTAGTTTTTCCGCCTCTTCCTCTTCTTTGGCTCTAACAGTGTAGGTACCAAATTTATAAATAGATTGAGGAGTCAAGCCCAAATGCCCCATGACAGGAACACCTGCCGAAAGTACTCTTTTGATAGAATCTTCAATTTCGTGTCCTCCTTCCATTTTGATAGAATGTGCACCGGACTCTTTCATAATTCGAATAGCCGAAGCTAAGGCCAAGGTGGAATTTCCTTGATAAGATCCGAAAGGTAAATCGACCACAATTAAAGATTTTTTTACTGCTCGCACCACTGATGCTGCATGATAGATCATTTGGTCTAAAGTAATGGGTAGGGTTGTTTCATGGCCAGCCATTACATTGGAGGCAGAATCGCCGACCAGTAAGATATCAATTCCGGCGTCATCCAAAATTTTAGCCATAGAATAATCATAAGCAGTAAGCATGGATATTTTCTCTCCATTATCTTTCATCGCTTGTAAAACATGCGTAGTAATTCTTTTTACTTCTCTAGAAATTGACATAAGTGTTTTATTTAAAAGAGTTTTTTCAATCAATTGCTTGAATTAGGTTTCTATTGAAATTTTAAAAATACCCAAAAGCAGCTTTTCTAGTTTTTATTTGTCTATAAACCTGATAGCACTTGATCTTTTTTTGTGTGCGTAAGATATTAAATAATGTGAAAATTTTGGCCAATTGTATCCATTCCCATGGTGTTTTCCTTACGGAAAAAGAAAATTCTTATCGAGGAATGTTAAAACCACTCCTAAATGGTAATTTAAACAGCATAAGAATTCATTCTTTTGGTTAAATTTGCACAAAAATATACCTTTGAGTTATGAAACGATATTTGTTACCCCTTTTGGTTTTTGCCATACTTTTTTTAGGTAATTCTTGTTCAAATGATTTTGATTTGAATGCTCCGTATAAAGATGTACCTGTTATATATGGTCTACTTTCCAAGCAAGATACTGCTCAATATTTTCGAATAGAAAAAGCTTTTATAGATGAATCAACCAGTGCATTAGAACTAGCTCAGCGACCTGATTCTCTTTATTATGAAAACGCTGTTGTTCGATTGGAGGAGTATACCAGTAATGATGTATTAGTCAAATCATTTAACCTGACTAGAGTAGA
>CAYTVR010000362.1:0-6704 GCA_964441245.1 uncultured Saprospiraceae bacterium
GCGTTTTGAAAGATTCATCATAGATAAATCGCTTATCAAACCATCCATGCTCCCCAAGATAAAATCCTTGATCAGAAGTATATACTACAATGGTATTCTCGCTGAGTCCGTTTTCGTCCAAATAATCTAACACCCTCCCAATATTATCATCTACCGAAGAAATGCACCCAAGATAATCCTGCATATAACGTTGGTATTTCCACTTCATCTTTTCTTTATCGGTCATTGATTTCCAGTTGGCCTTGAACCAAACATTGATGGAATCAATTACAGGATCGTAAATTTTCATTTGTGCTGCATTGGCTCTCCCATAGGGTCCTGTGAATCCATCCACTCCCCCCCAATTCATCGGAGGAACAGAAGGTTCCACCCCTCCCATTTCTTCAATGGTCTCCGGTCTGATCTTTGAATCGTGTCCATATTTCATATGGTCCAATAAATTCATCTCCGCCGTCTTGGCCGCAGTTCCTCTGTTGGCGTAATCATCAAAAAGAGATTCAGGTTCAGGGAATGACTTTTTCGTGTACTCTTCAAACTTTTCTGGACTCGGCCACCATGGTCTATGCGGAGCTTTATGCAAATACATCATCATGAAGGGTTTGTTTTTGTCCCTCTTTTTATCCATCCAATCGATTGTTAGATCTGTAATTACATCTGTAACATAGCCAGTAATCGTTGTATCTCCCTGTGGGGTAATAAATCTAGGATTAATATAACTTCCCTGTCCTGGCAAAATCATAAAATCATCAACCCCTTTAGGATTATTACCAAAATGTAATTTGCCATACATTGCCGTTTGATAACCTGCGTTTTGAAACAGCTGGGGAAAGGTAACTTGAGCAGTATCAAACGGCATGCTGTTATCTATCTTGCCATGGAGGTGAGTATGTTTGCCCGTGAGTATAGTCGCTCTTGAAGGCGCACATATCGAATTGGTTACACAAGCGTTGGTAAACAACATCCCGTCCTTAGCAATTCGATCAATATTTGGTGTTTGTATCAGTCTATCTGAATAGGCACTGATGGCTTGATAGGCATGATCATCGGACATAATAAACAAAAGATTTGGCCTTTTATTGACCTCCTTTTCAGGCGCTTTTGTATGGTGATTTTCACAGGAAGAAATTGTGAAAGTCATGGCTAATAAAACTAGAATAATTCTAGAGGAGATCTTTTTTATCATTTATGTATATGCTTTTAATGGTACACAACAAAGTCGTGTATATCCCTGACCAACTTTTGCTGGTCAGGGATAACATACACAATAATATGGTTTTTTTTATTCTATTTTAAATACGGGCTTTTCTATTTCTTCGAGGCAAGCTGGATTTGGTTTTACATTCGGGTTGTTGAAAAAATCATTTGCAGCTTGCATGGCACATTGATTATTCCAGTTTGTTGTCGGTGTGTGTTTCCATCCTGTAAATATTAAATGAAAACTATTTTCCAAGTTACTACTCATTCCAATTGCCCACTTTGAAGGAGTTATTTCATCATATTCCCCATTAATGAACAATACAGGAACACTACTATTGATAGATTGATTTTCGATAATTGGCTTTTCTTCCACGGCCCAAATATCACAAATATACGGATCGAATGTAGTCGGTGATAGTCCACTAATTTCAGGGTAGCTGTACGTTTCTTTTTCTACAACTTCAATAGCGTTAAATGGATTTTCTTCGGCACACCATACGGAAAGCCTCATACCCATACCGGCACCATCTCCAGGTTTATTGAAGAGGTAGGATAATTGTTCCTTCACAGCACTTAGATCATTGTTTAATAGTTTGTTTATTTCAAAGGGAACATTGACTACATCACTTGTAGAAGCACCCGTGAATACCCTAATCAAATTTTGACCTGTGAGATAGATGGTTTCTTCTTTTTTATTTTCAGGATTAATTACATTTACCACTAATGGGTCAGTCGTTTTATTTCTAAGGTATTCAAAAAATCGTTCTTTTATTTTTGGATAGGCTTTATTACAGGCTTCATCATTTTCACAATCAGCAAGAAGGGTTTCTAATTTCTGCAGGAGGTTTCCAGCACTCTCTTCATCATAACTCACTTCCAATGGCAACGGAGAATCCATTACAACACTTCGAATTCCTTTGGGATAATCCCTGAGCAAAACTTGGGCAATTTTAGTGCTGTAGGAAATGGTTAGCAAGTTATATTCTTGAATATCCAATACATTAACTAAGTCGTTTACATCCGCTGCGATTTCGTTGGTGTTATATCCATTCAAGTCAATACCTTTTTTTAGTAATCGATCTCTACATGATTTAGTCGCCTCCGAAAGTACACTTTCATATTGATCCTCATTGAAATTGGGAAGGTTTGATTGATAAATCGCTTTCGACCATTCAGGACAATCTAAATGTGGCTTTGCATAAAAATTTCCTCTTTGCTCAATCAAAATAAAATCTCTATCCTCTAAATATTTATAATAGGCCATGTATTGTGCAGAGGGCATTGTCGTTGAACCCGGCCCTCCTACCGTATAAATAATGGGGTCTGGCTTAGGGTTTTTGCTTCTGCTTTTGAAAATATAAACAGGAATTTTAATGGTCTTACTTTTTGGGTTGTTCCTATTTTCCAATACTTCCAAGTAGCCAAAAGTGTATTTCTGTCCCTTAGGAATTTTATGGGTTGTCTTTTTCGATTTTTTGAATACAGGTTTAAACTCCGAGTTACTTTGAGCAAAGACTGCAGCTGTCCATAATAATACTATTACAAATAATGAGTATATTTTCTTTACCATTTTTGATTTTGTTTTAATGTTAGAAAACATACTTACGAACAGGAACCTGATTTGGATTTCCAAAAACTAACTTTTTGATATTTTTTTAATTATAGTTATCACATATATATTTTCTCATTCGTTTTTTACTTGTTTTAAAATATTTTCGGATCGTTGTTTTCGAAATTGAAGATTTCTCAAACTTCTATCACCTCTTGGAATATCGACAAAAAACTCCTTTATTTCATTATTAGCATCAAGCTTAAATGTAAGAATCGCAAGCGTCTTTTTGTCAATAAAGGTTGTATTCCCAACCCTTGTGAGGGAGTCTAAAAAAATGTTCTCAGTTCTTAACTGGTTATCAACAATTTCAAAAGTTAATTCATGCGCAACTTCGGCAGCATAATAATCTCCTTCAAATTGCTCAATCGGTAGCCTTGCGGAGTCTATTTTTTTCCAGGTCTTAATGAGTATGTCCTTCTCGTAATGCTCGAGTACTCCCTTGGTCAAATCAACCTTATATCGGTAGTTCGTATCTTCTACTTCTGCAAGAGTTGCACTATTGATCGGTAACGAAATATATCCATCATCTTGGTTTTCCAGCCAGCTAACAATAAAGTTTTTGTTGCTTGGGTCGAAATCAATTCTAGCTATAGCTATATTGTTTTTATCATGGTAATATCCCCTAAAATGTTCTATATCTATTTCTTTAATGGGAAGAAAAGTTGGCTTACTTTCCATAGCCGAATTAGTTCCAACTATTGATTCATTTGGGTTGAAATTGAAGAAGAGATTGACAATTTCATTGGCTTTTTGAAAGGCATTATTCTTATCGGAATTACTTAGAACAATTACAGAAAACTGTGGTTTTTCAAATCGGATATAAAAGCTTCGATAACCACCACCGCTTCCTCCATGCGACCAACTGTTTTCTCCAAATGGATGAGGGGTAAATATTTGAGCAAATGCCATATTAATGGAGTCTCCATTAGATAAGGGTTCCCTATATTTCATCCGTTTTAAGAGCGAATCTTTTCTATTTCCTAATTTGTTTTCGTAAAAATTCTTATCCCATTTTATCATATCGGAGAGGGTCGTAAATAAACCACCGTCGCCAATAAGATGCGAACTATATAAGGGTTTTTTAAAACCAGAATCAAATGCCTCATAGCCAATGGCCCTATTTTCAAAATCCTCCCCTTGGTTTTGATGAAAAAAAGTCTGTTTCATTTCAAGGGGCTTAAACAATTGTTCTTGGGCGAAGTCATTCAGGGGCTTGCCACTTACTCTTTCAATTATTTCCGCTAGAAGAATATAATTGGAATTACTGTATTCAAATTCAGCATTAGGCACAAAGTTCAATGTCTTTTGTTTCGACATCAAATCAATCACATACTGGTTCGTCATATGCTCACCGAAATAGTGCAGCCCTTGGATCATCACCAATGCTTCATAGTCCTTTATCCCACTTGTATGAAAAAGGAGATGTTTTATTTTTATGGTTTCTTCATATTCAGGTAACTCAGGCAGGTACTTTCTTAGATCATCTTCAATTGAAAGCATTTCTTTTTCTTCCAAAATAGCAATGAGACAAGCAGTAATTTGTTTGGAAATAGAACCAATATCCGTTAGTGTGTTTTTTGAAAAGGGTACTTTGGTTTTCATATTTGAAACACCAAAATAACGTTCATAAATTATGTTTCCTTTGTTGATTATGGCAACAGCTCCACCAGGAACATCTTCATGCCATTCTGCAAAAAGTTGGTCAACCTCATTTAAAAAATTTTCAGGTAATTGACTTGAATTTTCTTGACAGCCCATTAAAACAAGCAATACTATTAACAACCGAGCAACTGTATTATTTTTCATTTTTCAATTTGGTGAGAAGGGTTGGTGTATCATCAGTTGCTTGGTTAAGCAACTCATTCAGAAAACAAATATAAACCAAAGAAATTCCATTGATTTTTTCAAGAGAGTATTCTTCAAAGCAATTAATTATACACGTTTTTGTAGCCTATTATTTTAAATCAATAGGAATCACCTGTTTTGTTTTTCGACTTTTCTCCGCCATAAATCCCATAATGTGACTCTCTACAGAGGCATCTATTGTTGAAGTTAGCAAAGTTGAATCTTGTTTCTTTATGGCATTAATCCAATCTGTCACTAATCCCCAATCTCCACCGCCGTGACCACTGTCTTTATGCTCACTGTTATTGTCAACATCAACATCCCATTTTGTCACTTTACCTGTTAAAAAATCTGTATGGAATAGCACATGCATGTCTCCTGTAATATCCCCATGTGAGCCCATGATTCGTGTTCTTCGTCCATGATATGAAGTAAATGCTTCCATGGAGAAATTGACCGTAATTTCATCTTCAAATTCCATTGACGTAACATAATGATCGGGTTGATCATTTTCCATTTTATAAACACAACGCCCGTAATTTGTTGTTTTTAATTGTTCTAAAATAAAATCAGCATGCTTGGATTTATCATCTGGTAAATCAAACACGTAAGACCAACCACTGCCCTTTGTATAAATTTTTAAAGCGGAGTAAGGACAGGTAGCTTCTGCTGAACAGCCATCCGTGCATCTATTCGTACTTCCTTTTGGCGCATTCGCTTCTTTAAACCATTTTAAGCTCCCAAAGGCAGAAATGCTTTTGCATGGTTTTCCGATCATCCATCTTAAAATGTCTAGGTCGTGGCATGATTTCGCCAAAATAATCGGAGTTGTTTCCTTGGAGTTATGCCAGTTTCCTCTAACATAGGAATGCGACATATGTACATTTTGTATAGGTTCTAGATGTTGGATACTTATAAGTTCTCCTATTGATCCGGATTGGATCATTTCTCGTAATTTGATAAAATAAGGCGCATAACGTAAAACGTGACAGACCGCGACGATTCTACCCGTTTTATTCGCTAAAGCAAGAATATCCCTGCATTCTTTTTCTGTAGGAGCTATTGGTTTTTCTAGTAAAACATCATAACCCATTTCTAATGCTTTCATGCATGGTCCGTAGTGTAAATCATCTGGGGTGGTTATGATAATTGCGTCAGCAAATTTTGGCCGATCAAAAACATGTTCCCAAGTTGTAAATCGATTTTCTTCAGTAATCGTATGCTTTTTTGAATAGCGTTCGTTTCGAATAGCAATAGGTTCAGCAACCCCAATAATATTTAGTTCATTTGGAAATTGAACACCATAGTTACCATATACATTACCGCGATTTCCAGCCCCTAGGGTAATAGCGGTGACTGGTTTTTTAATATCGGCATTTCCGTATACTCTAGCTGGAATTGTTTTGCCTTCAGCATCTGCATTTGCCAAGTTAGCTAAGGGTGTTGATAACATGGAAGCACCACCAATTCCAAGAGATAATTTTTTGATTGCTTTTCTGCGGTCTATTTTTTTCATTTTGAAAGTTTGTTTTTTTAGAAATGTGCTAGAACGGAATTAGGGTAAACGGCCTATCCCGAAAGGTATGCCATGATCACTATGTGTTATATGCTGGTTTTGTTTTCCTGAAACATTTTGATTATACTATCTTTTTGCAAATTGTCAAAAGAGAAATCATAATCAGCATCATCTTTCTTTGTTACAATCTTTTAACTCGATTTTCTCTTTCCATTCAGTAATTAACTTTGCATCTCTAAGTATTTTTTCACCTTCAATTCTAGCATTATAAATTCTATTCTTCCCAAAATGAAAAATATCATCATTTTTATTAATTATTTGCCGAGGTTGAAAACATTATTTCAATCTTAAAAGTGATTTTTCTTATTTAGCGAACTTGAAAAACCATTTTTTACTTTTTTCTGACTTTGTCGTTATATACATTCGGGTTATGTTTCTCCATATAAAATTCAGGATTAGGTATTTCCGTAAAACCAATTTTTTTATACAGCCATTCAGCAGTATCAGTTAATAAAATCCAGCGTCTTAATCCTT
>CAYTVR010000363.1:0-6661 GCA_964441245.1 uncultured Saprospiraceae bacterium
TTCCAGTGACTAAAGCCAATGGCGTATATTGCGATGCAATCCGAGGCGTTAGTTCCTTTCTTTTTTTATCAATAATTCGGACTACAGGATTGTTCCATGATGGTTCGCCAAAAGATTTAAGCACTTTTAAGTCGGCTCCTTTCTTGTTGTTGTGAATAGCTAATGGAATAAATTCTTGCTCAATCGCTTCAACGATCAAAGGATGACTCAATACATTTTTTCCGTAGTTTCTACAAGTCAAACAACCAGGCACTTCTTGAAAAGAATTAAAATAGGTTTATCCTTTTTCGCAGATAGCTGAATGGCTTGGTCATAATCTCTAAGCCAGTTTACTTGGCCCAGTTCTTCAGGATTAGTAGAAAACGAAGGGTGTGCAATGGTATAAAAAAAAGCCAAAATTAGGAGAGCAGAAATAATGATCCGATTTGACATAATTATGTATGTTTTAAATAATGATCTTCTTCGATCAATCGAGTCTTATGCATGAATGTCTATACTCGGAGAATTGATCGAAGCATCAAATTGTCTTAAATGATTTCAAAAGATACGGATAAAACGGGAGACAGAATAAATTGTTTTTATGATAATTGAAGACTAGGTGAGAATGTCGACTAGAAGACGGAAGACTATTTTTTTCGAATAATAAGTTGATTATGGATCATAGCCTGATGATGGGTTTGTACAATCGCTTTTAATTGTATTTCTAAAACATTCACGTCTTTCGATAAATCACTTTTTAGATTTTGTCGCAATAAAGAATCTGTTTGATATCTAAAAAGGCCAATTGGATCATCTAGGTCACTAGTTAAACTCAAACTATCTGTAATCAATTGATAGATGCCATTGGAATAATTAAAAGCAAGGCCTGTATGCAAAGTATCAAACGCACTTTGTCCAAAACTCAAATAATTTTGATCATAGTTTAGATAATCTAAAACTGTAGGTAATATATCTAACTGTTGAATGACCTTGGAATCTTTTCTTTTCAAATTAGAATTTGGGTGATAAAAAAGAAGTGGAATGCGGTATCTTCCGACATTGGTTTGATACTTTTGATTTTTAGATTGTCCCGTATGATCAGCGGTGATAATAAAAAGTGTTTCATCAAACCAATCAGTGTTTTTTGCTTCCGCAAAAAAATGTTGTAAGGAATAATCTGTGTAACGAATGGATCGTAAGATTGGATCATCATCCGGAAATTTTTCTTCAAACCATTGCTCTGTTTGATAAGGATGATGAGACGTCAATGAGAATAATAATGAAGTAAATGGTTGCTCTAATTTATTTATTTCCGAAATAGTAAATTGGAAAAACGGATCATCCCAGATACCCCATTGACCATCATAAGCTTCTTGGTTGGGATAATGTGTACGGTCATAAGATTTTTGATATCCAACCAATTTTGAAAATTGATCAAACTCCATAGAACCGGGATTGGAGCCATGAAAAAAGGCACTGCTATAACCTTTGCTCTGTAATAAATTGGGAATTCCATTGAGTTGATTTCCTTGGTAAGCAGAAAACATAATCGGATCTTCCATCAATGCTGGAACACCGGCCGTTATCGCTGCAATCCCTTGTGTGGATCTAGTGCCATTGGCAAATGCATTTTCAAAATACCAACTTTTCTGAATTAAAGAATCTAAAAAAGGCGTGTAGGAAGTTGGATTAGAATTGAAAAATCCTACAGCTTCTTGTCCAAAACTTTCTAGAACGATAATGAAAATATTCTTCTTTTTAAATGGCTCCTTATTCGTCGTTTTTTTTTTCGTAAGGAAAATTTGCTTCAATGCTTGCTCTTCGAAAAAGAATTTTTCTTCAATGAATTTTTGTTGTGCGGAAAAAAGAAGATTTAGCGTAGAGTTAGATTGCAATGAAATCAGCCTCATGTCTTTTACATATTGAGCTGCATTGAGTGCCATTAAAGGCCTAATTTGCCAACCACCTCTAGCACCTAAGATGATCAATGCCATTCCAATGATAAAAAGACTAACTTGTTTCCAAAGCGTTTCCCCTTTAGTAGTGGACTTAATTTGTGTTCGTTCAAACAAAAGAAAAAGTAAAGCCACTAATATCAAATAGAGTAGCGCAAGGTACCAAAAGTCACCTAGAAACTGAGTGAAAAGATGGGGCGTTTCCGAAAGGAGTGAAAAATCACTTCCAATAAATCGCCTAAATGAAAAAGGGAAATAACCAATATCGGCAATTTCAAAAAGTAGCGCGATTCCATTGAATGAAATAAAAACGAGTTTTAAAATATTCTGAAAAAAAGCCTGACTTCGAAACGGAAAAGGTAGTAAACTAAGAAAAGCAAACAATAAGTTGACGTAGGCAATGGCTGCTAGGTCAAATCGAATTCCAAAAAAGAAAATTTGACCAAATTCAGAAGGAGAAGTTGTTGGAAAAGAATCGGAATTGAAAATATAAAAAGCCAATCGGCACAGCGCCCAGATACTTAGAAGACCTACGAATCGCCCAAACAATTGTTTTAAATAACGAAATTCTCTCCAAGCACTCATGTATCTTTTGTTATTGCGCAATCTGTAGTCATGTGAAATTTTTTTATCAGAAAAGGCTAAACCAATTCATCCTCATCATAATCAATCTTATATTCTTTTCTTACTTCATTCAAATCTAAAACATCATCATCTTGAGGAGGAGTGAATTCAGAGGAATTGACTTTTTGCCCACGATAATAACTCATCAAATCATTTTGATCAATGATACGAATTTGTTGCTTCTGATCAGTCGTTTGATAAATCCATTGTTTGGTGTTGATTTCGCCTCCACGATTATTGATGAAAGATTCTCCTTCTTTATAATCGATTAGCTCATAAATTTGATTTTCATATTGAACAGTTGAAGAAGAGTTTGATTGGTCAAATTGAATCTGACTTCCATTGGCAATGCCCAATTTTCGTTCAACGAAAGTTTTAAAAATGGCTTTATCCTGTTTGATGAAAAGTAAGATATCAGTTTGTTCCTCATCAATCAATTGCAATTGTAAATCTGATTCTCCATCTTTCCAATCATATTGAATTTTATGAAGCACCTTTGAAAGTTTACCTTCGTAAAAAAGACCACTTCCTAATTTTGTTTTTAACCATGCGATTTGATCAGTACCAATATTTCGAGGACCAGCATCAATGCTTGCTGGAGTGTTGTATGGAGCAGAAGAATTATTAGTCCCATATTCTCCTTTCACTGGGTGATCGATGATCCCTAGATACTTTTCAATGTATGCTTCAATGCTTCTAACTTCTTCGACTTCCAAAACACCTACATTGAGCACTGGACGAGTAATTCCAGAATACATTTTTGCCATTAATTCGTAAGTGAAAGAAGTACTATTGTCGTTTTTATGGACATTTTGTTTGACATAAAGTTGTTCAATAGATCCAACAGGAATATCAAAATCCTTTTTCCATACGGGAATAGGACCATGACGAACCGTCAACAAATCGGAGTCGATAACCAGATTAGTTTTGTTGAAAAAACCAGTTAAGGTTTTATGAAGTAAAAAGAATCCAACAGCTACATGAATCAGAGGAAAAATGACCATCATCAATGGAGCACCCATCCCGATAGCCATAGAATACCAAAAGAAAAGAAAGGCATTCCAGATAATGGTAAAGAATAAAATAAAATAAGTCATTGGGGTAAACCAAGAAAACTTTACTGAAAAGTAATCGCTGTATTCTTCAATTTCTAATCTGTCTTTTGACATGTTTTTCTATTAAAATCTAGCGGTCAAACCACCCAGAATGTTAATGCCATAAGTGGGATATCGGAACCATCTTTCTCGTTTATTATTCAACAAATTATTGGCATCAAAAAACACGGAGAAGTTTTTGGTTACTTGATATTCTCCACCTAAATTAAAATCAAACAAACCATTCAAATTGTCTTGCGTTCCTTGTAAATCAACATAGTTAACCCCATTCTGTGCAAACAATTCTCCTTTCAAGGTTAGCTTGTCTTTTAGGGTTAAATACCTTACGGAAAGATTGGTTTCGAAAGCTGGTAAATGCCAAGCTTCTTCCTGATTATTTGGATCAAAAAAGCTTTGAGATAAGGTCAACATTACCGAGAGGTTTTTCATCGGTTCCGCTTCTAATGTTCCTTCTATATTGAAAACACTGACGGTGTCATACAACACGCCCAATCGAACAGTATCCACAGCATCCGTTAAAAACATAGCCATGTTTTTCGCTTTTTTATAACCCGCTCGGATTTTATAATCTACCACAGATAGATTTCCTTTGACTCCACCGTAATAATGATTGTAGTTTGTATTACCAATTTGCAAACGAGAAGTAATAAATGGATTATAATCACTTAGATTCTTAAAATTATTTTTATACAATCCACCTTCCGCTCCAGCGAATACCATCAATTTGTTGCCTACAACATTGACGGCTACTTCTGCATCTGGGAATAGAATAAAGTTGTCTTTATGCGAAGTTAAATTTACCCCAACTTTAACCTTGAATATTTCTCCATGATAAGTAAAACTCGGTTTCAATGAAAAGTTATGTAAATTTTGAGTAGCCGTATCTTTAAAAGTTGTAAAGTCACTATTTAGAATGATGGTCAATGGATGGTTTTCGTTAAACCATTTAGTCGCATCCGCTTGTACATTTACACTCGTTTCTTTTGATGCAAAATTATCACTAAAGCCAATAAACTCAGTTTCTAATCCATAATTGATATCTCCTTGTGTTCGTTCGCCATTAAAGAATCGAGCTTTCGCCTTAAAAGTTTTAAACTGCTGCTGTGCTTCTTCTCGACTATAATCATCCACATCGTGATCGTAGCCATAAAAGTGGACTTCATCCAAGCGGTAACTCATGTCAGCTGAAACAGCAAAGCCTTGATCCCAAAAATAATTTCCATACAGACTTCCAGAAATATCTTTGTAACGTTGGTTTTTTAAAGCAGTACGATTGGTGGATAGATATTTTAAATGACCACCAACATCATAGGTTTTTTCCTTACTATTATTGTAAGCCAACTCAGCATAAGGTGTCGTTGGTAAACCATAACCTAATTTTAAATAAGCATTATAAGCCGGTGGGACTTTGTCTCCTCGCATGGCTAATGGGCGAATTTTTGGAGGAGAATATTCCAAAGGTAAACTATTCGCCAGGACTTGATAAGTCAAACTACGGCTAGTAGAATCTAACTCTGGTAAAGATGGAAGAACATTTATTTTTTCAGAATCTTCCAAGCGTGCTTCAAAGTCTTTGATCACTTCGACTTCCTCAGAAGGTAGGTCATCCTGTGCGAACAAACTAGTGCCGCTGATTAGAAAAAGAGTAGTTAGAAATATATATTTTAAATGGGTCATCTTTTTTAATTTTAATTCAAATGTTTTCTTGATAAAGATTTTTTGATTGCCAAATGATTAGTTCCCTTCTTCATCAAGTTCAAGGGTTGTATCATCAATAGGAGTGGTGATCAATCGACTAGTTGAGGCCTCTCTTTGTTTGAGTTGTGCCAGTTTTGCTTTTGCAATATCCAATAATTCTTGATCACCATCATAGGTTTCTATCAATCCTTCCAAGACCGCTTGCGCATTGAATAAATCTCCTTTTTCTGATAAAATGTCAGCAAGTAGTATCACTGATTTGGCCACCCAATATGGATAGTCGGAACTTTCAGCATTGGCATTCAAAGCAATTTGTTGGGCTACTTCTAATTCTCTTTGTAAGTAATAAATATGAGCGATCAGATATCGCGCTTCCGCAGTTTGTTCATTGTTACTGGTTTTTGTCACTTCATTAAAAGCGCGAAGAGCATCTGTAAAATCTTTTCGATCATAAGCCATTTTTCCAAGGTAGAAGTTGGCCATTGCCCTTTGCTCATTGCTCGCATTAGGGTTTTTGATGACTTTTTCAGATAAGGCGTATACGGCATCCGTTTTATTGGTTCGATAAGCACTTTGTAAGGCACCAAGTTGAGCTTCAAAGCGCGTATCAGCATTATCAGTTACTGTTTCTAGCTTAGAATAATAGCCATATGATTTCTCAAAATCCTGTTCATGATTATAAGCAATGATGGCTGCTTTTTTTAAAGCTTTGGCATAGTATCGACTATTGCCACGTGCAATGACTGCTTCGTAGTCTCGCATAGCTTCAGAATATTTTTTGAGCACAGCATAAGATTCTCCACGATGGAAATAAGCGACTAAGGTGTAGCTTCCTTTTGGATACTTTCGTATAAAATTGTTATAACTGGTAATCGCTTTTTCATAATTACCGTTTTCATATTGTGATTCAGCTGCTTTGAAATTGATGCTTTCCTTTTCACCAGCTTCTACTTTATAACCAGGAATGGTTTCTAAAAATGCAAAATACTCATCTGTTTTTCCAAGATCATCTACATAGATTTCTTGCAAAGCGGTCAAAGCTGCTTCCGCTTCTTTTTCACTTGGGTTATAATTGAAAACTTGTTTGTAATAAGAAATAGAATTTTCCAAATTTCCTTGGTTGTAACTGATCAACCCAAGTTTTAACAAAGCTTGATTCGTTAAATCGGAGTTTTTATAATATTGTAAAATTCGTCTCAACGGCTTGCTTGCTTGATCCATTTTACCAATTTCAAGGTAAGTGGTTCCCAATTGTAACAAAGCATTGTCGGCATATTCTGAATCCGGATA
>CAYTVR010000364.1:0-6652 GCA_964441245.1 uncultured Saprospiraceae bacterium
CAAAAAAACAACGGTATCAGAAGTATAAATTTGAGGAAGATCTTTAAACTTTATTTTAGCATTTCTTTTTTTGAAGAAAGATGGACTTGATTCGATAATGGAATGAATTTTCAAATTCATATCTACGAATTGTAATTGTTTTGTAGTCAATTCTCCTATAGATTTAAAGTTTGACACATCATCAATAAGAGTATCGAGTTGTTTACCACTTTTGTTGATAAAAGCCAAATATTCAACTAAGCGTTTGTTTTCACTTTCCTTAATTTCTTTAATTGCTAATGTGCTAAATCCTACGATACTTCGCAATGGTTCTCTTAAGTCATGAGAAAGTATATTATTGAATTCATTCAATTCTTCATTAAAATTTTTTAACAAAACATTCGCATTTTCAAGATCATTTGTCCTGTTTTTTACCTCATTTTTTAATCGTTGATTATATTTTCTTTTTTGCAGAAATGCAGATACTAGAAAAAGGATACCGATTAAGAAAATAGTAATTAAAGCATAAAGAAATTTATTTTGAGATTGTTTTTGTAGCACTTGAGCGGTTAATAAAATATTTTCTTGCTCCTTTTGTTCTGCATCAAATTTGATCGTTAAATATTGACTTTTTTGTTTTTGTTCTTCTACAGAAAGACTATCTTTTATTTCTTTTGATTTTAAAATATATTTGAATCCTTTTTCATAATTATTTGTTCTTTCTGCCATTTCATAGGCCATTTGATAATACGATAGTTTAGTATCTAAATTAGTTCCTTCCTTTTCATCTTCAATAATTAATTCGTCATAAATTGATAATGCTTCTGCAAACCGTTCTTGGGCGATGAGTATTTTTGCATAAGATCGCATACACTTTTGTCGATAAAAAGGTACTTCCATTTTTTTAGCTATCAAAGAAGCTTCGCTATGTGCTTCTTGGGCATTTTCAAAATTTCCTCTTTTAAGATCAATAGCAAGCTGAAGTAATAAAAAATCAAGTTTTAAATCAGGATTATTCAATGAATCTGTTAGGTGCAAAGAAGCTTCGGTATAGTGCTGTGCTTGATCAATTTGCCCACTTTTGAGGTACATTTTAACTATTTCAATATTGCTGTTTAGTTTATAATTAATTCTATTAGGTGGTATTATTTTATAGTAGGACATAAAATACTTTTCTGCATTCTCAAAATCATTTTGATAGGTGAAAAGTAGACCCAATGAATAACTTACCTGCATTATTGTAGTCGTATCCTTATTTGTTTTAGCAAACTCTAGAAGGTTATAAAATCTACGTTGCGCATCTTCAATTTCACCTAGCTCAAGTAAAGTAAAGCCCTCTAAATATTTGAATTGAGTTTTTGGAGCAGTTAAAATATCATCTTGATCCAATAATTTCTTATGGGTTTCTATAATTTTAAAAGCGCCCATCGAATTGCCACTGTTGTACTGATCATAAATACATTCAATGACATATTCTAAGCGATGGCGATTAGATAAAACTGAATTATTGGCTAGCATTTGCTCACAAATAGCCATGTAGGGTTTGATCTTTCTGGAATCTAAATAGACGTATTTATTAATGCTATCTATGCAGTGTTGAAAGATAACAGAGTCAGGCGTGCTTTGGGAACTTGTCGTGATTAGATTAGTGTATGATTGTCCAAAACAAAATGAAGCTATAAAAAGAAGAAATATTAATATTAAATTTATTTTTTTCATTATTCCAAATAATGGGAGGATAATTAATGAACAGAAGCTAGTACATAGAACAATTAGTTCATCCACTTTTTGGATGCTTCATTATAGTCTACATGTTGTCAATTTACTCGTTATTTTGGAGATTATTTGCGAAAAAGATTTATTCGAATACACGAAAAATCAACCAATTAAATTACTATTTAGCATAGAAGTCGTTTTAAAATGATGTTCAAAGTCGAAGATAAAGGCTTGATAGTCAGGACGAAGCTCTTTTTAAGTTTCGTAGCCTTAGCTACGGGACGAGAAAAAGCTGAAGCACCTGGCGATCAATGCTTTGTCTGTAGACATGAAGCTCTATTTTGAAACAACTTCATAGTAAAAAGCAGTGCTTGGTTGTTTTTTACGGACTTTTCTTTAGAAAGTGACCTAAATTGGGCATTAAATTTTCAAAATGCTTGAAAATTGACTAGTAGTAGTTTAGATGGGAAGTGAAATTTTGTTTTCAGAATGTTTCAATCGTGTACGATAATTGGACAATTGAATGAGAATCGGCGTAATCTGAGCAATCCGTAAAATAGGTGTTTTAAATGATCACTTATTTTCTGGAAGACATCACAAAATGTTAAATCATCAGGAGTAAATATTCAATATTTTTTTATCCGTGGTTTCTAAATTTTTTGTTATCTACTTTTTACTAGCTTCGGCAAATTTGTAACCTACTCCTCTAATAGACAAAAAGAAGGCTGGATTTTTTGGATCTACCTCGAAATATTTTCGGAAAGAGAGAATGAAATTATCGATCGTTCTTGTAGAAGGGTAGACGTCATAGCCCCAAACAGTTTGGAGAATTTGTTGTCGAGAAACGACTTCATTTTTTCGATCGATTAGAAGTTTGAGCAACATGACTTCCTTCTTTGTTAGTACAAATTCCTTTTCCTTGTTGATCGCTTCAAAGGTACGGAAATTGACTTTGTTCTCTCCAAAAGTATATTCTTCTAATTTGCTTTCTGTAGTTTTTGAACTTCGTTGAATCAGTTTTTGAACACGTAGTAATAATTCTTCTAAATTAAATGGTTTGGTTAGATAATCATCAGCTCCAAGTTTTAAACCACTGACTCGATCACCTGCGGTATCTTTTGCTGTTAAGAATATAATAGGCACTTCGGAATTGGTCAGCCGCACTTGTTCACAAATTTGGAATCCATTGATTTCTGGAAGCATCACATCTAAAATCAAGAGATCAAAATGTTGTCCATGAAAGAAGTTAATGGCATCTTTACCATTGCCAGCGCTAATCACTTCATAGCCTTCTAATTCAAGATTCATCTTGACGACTTCTCGAATATTTACTTCATCTTCAACTAATAAAATTCTCATTTCTATTTTTTTATTCCTAACTAGAAAATGGTAACATAATCATAAAAACAGTGCCCTGAGGTTGATTGTCTGCGACTGTAATTTTACCCTGATGCGCTTTTATAATTTCATTGACAATATATAAACCAAGACCAGTGCCTTTTGTTGCACGAGTATCTTCGTTTCCAACACGATAAAATTTTTCAAATATCTTTTTCTTTTCTTTTTCAGAAATTCCCATGCCCTGATCTGCAATTTTTAACCATACTTTATCCCCTTTTTGCTCCAACTCAAAAGTTATTTTTGCTTGTTTTGGAGAGTATTTAACGGCATTTTCGAGGAGATTCAAAGTGACAGAGGTAATGCCTACTTTATCGGCCATGATCAATGGAATATTTTCGTTAGCCAAAAATGAAAATTGGACAGTGGGATACTTTACTTTAAGTTGTTCAATCAAGTCTGTAGACAGTTGGGTGATATCAAGTTTTTCTAAAAAGGGTTGATAACTACTTTCCATTTTTGCGGCCAACAAAAGATCTTCTACTAACTTCGTCAATCGTTCTGTTTCTTCCAATGCCGTTCCGCTAAATTTATTGATCTGTTCTGGTTTTAAATTTCTTTTAATAAACGTTTCCAAGACCAAACGAATGGAGGAAATAGGTGATTTTAATTCATGAGTGATGGATAATAAAAAGTTTCTTCTTTCTTGCGCAGCCAGAATCTCTTTATTGTATCCTCGGTTGATTAAATAAATGCCAATGACCAAACTGATCACAAAAACAAAAGCTTCTCCGAGAATCATGTATTCATCTTGCTTGTAGTCTTTTTGTAATTCTAAGTAGGCAGTGGTATGTTCAAATTCAGCTCTGTTTTGTATACCTCCTTCGGCAGCCATCACTAGTTGAATATAGTTGGCCTTGGCCACAAAGGCATCCTTGTTTTTTGTAAATAACAAAATTGACCACCAGGCCAGCGCGACTAGCAGGTAGGCGATTACAACATTTGATAAAAGACGTAGTCGAATATTTTTCATTTTATTGAACTCCTGAACTGAGTTTTACTAAGTGCCACTCAAAGAATTAATTCCTGATTTTCGATTTTTAGCGAAGATTGTAAGTGATTGAAAATGAACGTCAATAGAGCTAAAAAACGAAATCAAAAGAGGGATTTAATTTTTGAGTTTTACTAATTGTATTCTGTCGCAAACACAATATCCAATGCTTCTCTCATTTTGTTGGCAGCAATATCTAAATCTTCTTTAGTGTGAGCAGCCGAAATAAAACCAACCTCATAACCAGAAGGACCTAAATAAACTCCTCTTTGTAACAATTCATGATGTAGCACTTTAAATTTTTCCATACTCGCCGAATCAATTTGATCTGAACGGATAATTCGTTTTTTAGTGAAAGTTATCCAAAAAATAGATCCTATCGATTGAATATTTAATGCATATTTTTTTTGATCGCAATAATCTAAAACTTGTTGGACAAAATATTGGGTTCTTTCTTTTTGAGATTCATAAAATCCGTCTTGAAGAACTTGTTTGAGTGCCGCATAACCAGCGGCCATCGCTACGGGGTTCGCAGAGAGTGTACCCGCTTGATAAACGTCACCTTCAGGAGCAATGTGTCCCATGATCTTATGGCTACCACCATAAGCACCAACGGGCATCCCACCTCCAATAATTTTTCCGTAGGTAATGATATCGGGTTGAATGTCATAGTAACCAGCGGCTCCTTCAAAACCAACTCTAAAACCAGAAATGACTTCATCAAAAATCAATAATATTCCATGATGGTTACATCGCTGACGAAGATCTTTCAAAAATTCAACATCCTGTAGCAACAAACCATTATTTGCTGGAATAGGTTCAATGATAACACAGGCAATATCGTGATTGTATTTGCTAATGGCTTTGTCTAAAAGTTCTAAATTATTTAAGGGAACAACAATCGTTTCTTGTGCTAATACTTCAGGAATACCTGCCGAAGTACTGACACCGAAAGTGGCTAAACCAGAACCAGCTTTGACCATTAAAGAATCTACATGACCGTGATAACAACCTTCAAATTTGATGACTTTATTCTTTTTGGTTATCCCTCGGGCTAGACGAACAGCGGACATGACCGCCTCTGTTCCTGAACTGACAAATCGCAATTTTTCAAGATAACGATTGTTCTCAATAATCAGTTTGCCTAAGAGATTTCCTAGCTTAGTTGGCGTTCCAAAAGAAGTTCCTTTCGCAATCGTAGCAATCACTTCTTCTCGAATTTGATCGTTATTATGTCCCAAAATGAGTGGTCCCCAAGAGCAGCAAAAGTCAATATAGGTTTGATCATCTTCATCGGTAAAACGACAACCATTTCCTTCTTTTATAAATAAAGGAGGTCCAGAAACAGACTTGAAAGCACGAACCGGGGAGTTGACACCTCCAGGAAAATAGTTTTTAGCTTCTGCAAATAAAGCAGCGGAATTAGGTCGGTTAAAATTATCTTGTTCTGTCATACTTTAAAGGTAACTGATTGTAAGAATCTTTTGTTCTGGAATAGCTTGGAAACTAATCGTAAATGATCACTTTTTACACTGTTCCGACAATTAGTAAAGGCAGAAAAAACGAAATCAATGCAGGATTTAGTTCTTGAGTTATACTAAAAGTCTAAAGTTTCCACAAAAAACAATAAAAAATGTCAATTTTTTGTTTAATCGGGGTCATTTATTTGCTTATTGATTTATATTTGTAATTTGAACATTCAATCCATTCATAATATGTATAAGCTGACCGAACAACGCGTTCAGGAAGCTGCACAGATATTTTTAGAGAAACGATATCGTAGAAAAGCACGGGGAGGCCGTCTTTTTTCGAAAATGGAAGTCCGTACGCGTAAGAAGTATGGCAACAAACGAGCAGATGGTTTATTGGCATTTCGTCATTCCTTCTGGGGGACTTATGTGGTGTCTATGGAAGCTAAATCTCACAAGACGATTGGAGCGATGAAGCCTTATTTGGATCACGGAAGTTGGATTTTAGGAAGTTTGAAAGCTGGACTGTATACTTGTATTTTAAGTGGGGCTTTTTATGCTTTGTTTAAAATCCATGATGGTTTTGTTCAATATCTCTTGCCGCTCAATATTTTTGCGATTGGTGCCATTTTGTATGCTTTATTTACTTTTGGAAGTAATCGTCATCAAATGATGGATGTGATTGAACAGGTTCGTCAATATCCCGCTAATGATCAGTGGTTGGCTTTTTCAAAAGATAGCATGCAAAGCCTTTCTAAAAAGAAACAGAAATTGCTCAAGGCTGTTTGTAAAAACGAAGGAGTAGGGGTTTTGATTGTAGGAAAAAATAATCGAGTGAAAGTTTGGCTTAAGCCAAAAAGGAGATGGAAATGGCTGAGTGATTATTTAAAATATTATAGTTTGGAAAAGAAGATTCGACAAGTGATTGATTAAGGGTTTTTGAAATTTCTTTGGTGAATGTCTTACCCTGAAATTTAATATCCAATATCCAATATCCAATATCCAATATCCAAATCAATGACTACATCCACATGATTGGCATTCTTCAATGGTATCAAAAGGGACAACTCCATCATATCCACCCCAAATAAATTCTTTA
>CAYTVR010000365.1:0-6647 GCA_964441245.1 uncultured Saprospiraceae bacterium
CGGGCTTACCATTTATTATTATTCCAATAAAAAATCTAGAAAGTATAGAGAAAATAAACCTCTCTGCTTCCAGATTCAAAAAGTTTTTAATTGACCATAAAATATATAAATCAGACAGGATAAATAATTTGAGTACATCACTTTTTTTCTTTACCAACCAATCTTACGAATCAGAAAATGATTATAATGTAAGAATGTTTTGTATAGAAGATGATGTGTTGAAAGAAGATCCCGCCACAGGAAGTGCCAATGGTTGTTTTTTGTCTTATCTCTTGAAAAACGTTGATAAAGAAATTAAGATAAATGTTGAACAAGGATTCCAAATGAATCGGAAATCATATTTATATTTGGAAGGAAAATTATCAAATAACCTCTACGATCTAAAAGTTGGTGGATATTCAAAGATCGTTTCAAGAGGAAAATGGACAGTTTAAAAATCTAGCAAGGTGAAACACAGCAGGCAGGAATCTAAATAGAATTCAATATGAAAAAAGTAAACATCAACTTCTCGATTGTGATGGTAATCTCTTTATTATTATCTGTTTTTTCCTGTACGGAAAATGTATCAAATAAAAGTGATTTACAATTAGAAGCAGATCGTTTGAAAAGTGAAAAAGTATTTACGGAAACGGTCAAAAAACACTTGAATGCAGTTTCCAATAAAGATATCGCAACCTTAAAAAGCACGATGTCACCACAAGGAAAAATGCAGTTGATATTACCAGGCTCAGAAATAATCAATTCGGTAGATGGTTTTATGAAGTATCATGAAGACTGGTTTAGGGATACAACGACCACATGGACTTTTGAAACCAAAATACTCAATACAGAAGTTGGTGATAAAATAGGCATGGCGATCACAGAAATTATTTATCGTGAACCTGAACGAAATGGAGTACCCTATTTTAATCGGATGATTGTAAGTTATGTCCTTGAAAAAATAAATGATGAATGGTATTTTATAAAAGATCATGCTAGCTCAGTTGAAAAATCTACAGATAAAAAATAAACCTTGATATTCAAACATCATATACTTCAAGCACTTCTTAATCAATTTATTAAATAAGAACTTATAACCGATAATCTTTATTGAGAAGGTAATACCTTTTGGAAGTAGAAAAAATAGTAGCAATACACCAATCAAATAATCTAGAGCTAGACCTGAAATATTTCCATTGAAAAGAGCCACAATGAACAAGATTAAACATAAACTATGGGCGCAAATTTTCATCATTTATACCAGATATCTAATCGGAGCCGCCTTCGTTTTTGCTAGTCTCATCAAAATAAAAGGAAACCGTTTTACAAGCGAAAGTGGAGCTGAAAATCCGATCAATACCGCCTGGCATTTTTTTGAAACTATGTATCAATCTGGTTTATACTGGAAGTTTATTGGACTAGGACAGTTAATCGCTGGTTTCATTTTGATGACACAAAAATATGCTAAATTAGGAGCAGTTATGTTCTTTCCGATCATTGCTAATATTTTTGTTATTACCTTATCTTACGATTTTAATTATACGCCAGTCATCACAGGTTTGATGTTATTAGCCAATTTAGTATTACTCATTTGGGATTGGAATGAACTTAAAATTTTGTTCAATCTAACTCCAGTCATCGAAGAAAAAAAGAGATTAGAACATGATCGGATTTGGCAAATGATTGGATTACTTTTATTCCTTTTTACTTTCATTTATCGACTTGCCATTAATCAATATAATATTTTTCTTTGGTTCGGAGTTTGTCTCTTGATTGGCTTTAGTGGATTGATCATAGGATTAATCAGGAATAAATCAATAACAACAGACCATCAATGAAATTGGTAAAATAAAAAATCCCAAATTTTGACTATGATCAAAATTTGGGACCTTAATTATTCAATTGCCCAGACGTCAGATGTACATTCAGTTATTCAAAATTCCCCCATTCAATCATCCTCACGCTAGACGGCACATTCAGTTATTCAATCATTCAAAATTCAATCATTCACCCATTCTACACTTTCCCTTTCTTCCTCATCAAATTTTTCTGATAACGCCCTTGCACCACATCCACCAAAACAAGTACTACAATCACAAAGTAAAAAGTTGTTTTACTCATTGGCACAATCTCGTTACCAAACAATTTGATATGCGCCAAATGTCCACCTTCTGTCAATAACATAATACCGACTAAGAAAAGAATAAACAATCCTAATACTTCGTACATCCGGTTTTTTTGTAAAAAATCAGAAACCTTATCCGCCATTACAATCATCAGCAAACCACCAATAATGATCGCCGTAGACATGACCCACAAGACATCCGTCAAAGCCATTGCACTCAATATAGAATCAAATGAAAAGACTAAATTCATGATAACAATCATGGTAATCACCGAGCCAACTGATTTAGGTTTTCGTTCATCAGCATCCATTCCTTCATGTTCCTCTAATGCAATCATATGCCAGATTTCCTTCATCGCCGTATAAATGATAAAAGCTCCTCCGAGCAAAACAATCAAACTATGGATATTAAAACTACTTTGAACAAAACCATCTATATTAATTCCAAAAACAGGATCTTGAAAATATCCAATGACCTTTAACAAGACAAATAATAATATAATCCGCAAAGCGATGGCTAAGCCAATACCCACTTTTCTAACATAAGCTTGCTTTTCTTTAGGAGCACTTTTCGATTCTAAAGAAATATAAAGTAGATTGTCAAATCCCAATACTACTTGTAACAAAACCAGCATGAATAAGGTGAAAATATTGTCAAGACTTAAAAAATCCATTTTAGAAAGTTTTATCTGTTATAGAATGATTTCTAATGAGACTGCAAATGTAAAAATATTGCGGAAGAATAACTTTATTAAAAGCATTTAATATTATCAATAAAAAGAACATACACGATAAAAGAGCCATTCACTCATTCAAAATTCGCTCATTCAAAATTTATATACGAAAGAAGGCCATTCAATCATTCAAAATTCACTCATTCACTTACCCCACGTCAGAATGCACATTCAATTATTGAAAATTCGCTCATTCAAAATTTTATATACGAAAGAAGGCCATTCCCTCATTCAAAATTCATTCATTCAATTATTCCAAACTACCCATTCAATCATTTTCCTATTCTAATTTCAAATTAATTTAAGCGAAATAGCGCCAGATTTACTAGTAAGAAAGCAAATATTCGATATTTTTGCGCCATTAAAGGTCAATGATAAGTTCCATATGACTTTAATTTGAAATAAAAATATATACATGAAGCATTTGATAGCTCCTTCAGTCTTAGCAGCTGATTTTACCAAACTAGCTGAAGAAATCGAAATGGTCAATAAAAGTGATGCCGATTGGTTTCACTTAGATGTCATGGATGGAAGTTTTGTCCCGAATATCTCTTTTGGAATGTTCATTATCAAAGCCATCAACCAATTGGCTAAAAAGCCTTTGGATGTACATCTGATGATCGTTGAACCAGAAAAATATATTGAACAATTCCGAGAAGCTGGCGCAGATGTCATCACGGTGCATTATGAAGCATGTCCGCACTTACATCGAGTCGTCCAACAAATCAAAGCCACCGGAGCGAAAGCTGGAGTTGCTTTGAATCCACATACCCCCGTTAGTGTACTAGAAGACATCATAGAAGAATTGGATGTCGTATGTTTGATGTCGGTCAATCCAGGATTTGGTGGTCAAAAATTTATTTATCAAACGATTCCTAAAGTTCAAAAGCTTCATGACATGATTTCCGTCAGAAATGCACCTACGATTATTGAGATTGATGGGGGAGTAGGACTCCAAAATGCAGAGAGTTTACTCAAAGCTGGGGCTCGTGTATTAGTTGCCGGAAGCAGTATTTTCCGCGCAAAGCATCCTTTAGACGTTATTTCCCGTATGAAAAGTATCGGCCATCATAATATGGTATAGGTCTTTAGTGTTTTAGTTATTGGTTGTTAGCTTCTAGTTACCAGAAACCAACAACTAAAACACCAATAACCAAAACACAACACAATTATAAACAATGAAACATATTTCTACCCTTTTTTTGCTAATTCTACTTCCATTCTGTCTAACTGCCCAAGAAGCAGGCAAAGCCACGATTTATGGAACCGTCACAGATTTAGATACCAAACAACCGATTGAGTTCGTCACCATTTATATCAAAGGAACCAATAGAGCCGTGGAATCTAAAGGGAATGGAGACTATGCGATTAAAATCAATGCAGATGAGGTACTAACCATTGTTTTTTCCAGAATTGGGTTCAAAGAAGCAGAAGTAGAAATCAAGTCAGTCTCCGCTGAAAAATCAAAAAGAGTAGATATTGGATTGGTGTCAACAGAATCTAATTTACAAGTTGAGGTGACCGAAAGTCGTTTAGAAGAAGCAGGAATGGTTCATGAAAAAGTTACCGAATTAAAATTATTACCAACCGCTTCCGGTAATTTTGAAAGTGTTTTACCTCATATCGCTTTAGGAACGAATAGTGGAACCGGTGGAGAATTGAGTTCTCAATACAATGTCCGTGGAGGAAATTATGATGAAAACCTAGTTTACGTCAATGACTTTGAAATATATCGACCGCAATTAATTCGAGCTGGACAACAGGAAGGTTTGACTTTTCCCAATATTGATATGATTCGAGATTTGTCCTTTTCTTCAGGAGGTTTCGAAGCTCGCTATGGCGATAAATTGTCCTCTGTTTTGGACATTAAGTATAAACGTCCAGATTCTTTACGTGCCTCTATTGGAGCTAGTTTGTTAGGCGCTTCAGCGCATTTAGAAGGAAGTTTTAAAGCAGGAAAAGACAATTACAATCAAGTTCGATATCTCTTTGGCGCTCGTTATAAAACGACTAGATATTTATTAGGATCCTTAGATACGAAAGGAGAGTACACACCAAATTTCTTTGATTTTCAAGGCTATATTACTTACGATTTTAATCGAAACTGGCAGCTCGGTTTGATTGGAAATTACAATAGAAGTGAATACCAATTTATACCAACCGAAAGAGCGACAGCACTTGGGTTGATTGATTTTGCCTTAGAGTTATTCGCTGTCTTTGAAGGACAAGAAGTAGATGATTTTACAACCAATATGGGAGGCGTATCCTTAACCTATTTGCCAGACCGACAAGAGAATCCTTACTTTTTTAAATTTCTGGCATCCCGTTATCAAAGTGTTGAAAATGAACGAATTGACATCATCAGTGATTATCTTTTAGGGCAAATTGAATCAGGTTTAGGAAGTGATGATTTTGGAGAAGTCGTAGCGGTTTTAGGAACAGGCACACAGCATCAATTCATTCGGAATAACTTAGTTTCTACCGTAACGAATGCAGAACACAAAGGTGGTTTTGAATTTCAAATGGATCCTGACGATATTGAGGTGACCGCCAGCCAGTTTTTACAGTGGTCTGTAAAGTGGCAAAATGAATCGATTGAAGATGAACTCAATGAATGGGAGCGATTGGATTCTGCAGGTTACTCTTTAGCTTATGATACCTCGCAATTATTGGTGCAAAGTGTTTTGAAACGAGATTTTGATCCACTCAATTCCAATCGTTTAAGTGCTTATATTCAAAATACATTTAGCTACAATAAAGAAGAAGTTCGAGAGTTGAAAATTTCAGCTGGAGTACGCGCCTCTTACTGGGATCTAAATCAAGAGTTAATCATTTCGCCACGAGCGCAATTATTATACAAACCGCTAAATAAGAAAAGTGAAATATCCTATAAATTAGCAGCGGGCTTATATTATCAACCACCATTTTATCGAGAGTTGAGGGATCTAAATGGGATCATCAATCGAGATCTAAAATCACAAAAGTCTTTTCACTTAGTTGGCGGATTTACTGCCGATTTTAATCTCGGAAAATTAAGTCCCAAGCGATTTAAATTTATCGTAGAAGCGTATTATAAGAAATTATGGGATCTTGTTTCTTATGACATTGACAATGTAAGAATTCGTTACGCCGGACAAAATGATTCCAAAGGTTATGCTGTTGGTTTGGATATGAGAATCAATGGGGAATTTGT
Organism: uncultured Saprospiraceae bacterium; assembly: GCA_964441245.1. Classification (GTDB taxonomy): domain Bacteria; phylum Bacteroidota; class Bacteroidia; order Chitinophagales; family Saprospiraceae; genus JALZUU01. The sequence continues at coordinate 6,032 of CAYTVR010000365.1, forward strand.
TCCCGGAGCAGAATCTTGGATTAATTTATCCTTTCTACGAACTCGCGAAAGCCTCAATGGAGTGGATCATATGCGTAGAGATTTAGGAGATGCAGAAGGTCGAAGTGTCAAGGATGTTCCACGGCCAACCGATCAATTCATGACCTTATCCATGTTCTTTCAGGATTACCTACCTAAAAATGAAAACATCAAAATGCATTTGAATTTTACAGTTGGAACAGGACTTGCTTTTGGTCTAAATGGCGCCAATCGAGTGTATCGAAATACCTTCCGTTTTCCAGCCTATCATCGAGTGGATATTGGTTTTTCCATTTTGTTATGGAATGATATCTGGCGAGCAACGAAGAGTCGACACCCATTGCGTTTTTCCAAAAATACTTGGTTGAGCTTAGAAATATTCAATATGCTAAAAGTATCCAACGTAGCGTCCAATACCTGGATCAAAGCAGTGAATAATTCACAATATGCTATCCCAAATTTCCTAACATCAAGAAGAATTAACTTACGTCTAAAAATGGATTTTTAATAGAGTTTATGATTAGAGATTTTGTATAGGAAACAAATAGAGCTTTTTTTCTTAATCAAGGAGCGCCCGGAATTCCGGTGTTGATACCGG
>CAYTVR010000366.1:0-5501 GCA_964441245.1 uncultured Saprospiraceae bacterium
CTTTCTATATGTGGGAACAACGATTTCTATTATCCAACAAACCTTCAGTATCATGGAGTTATGAAGAAGATTTATTGTCAGTCGTATTTTCTATCGTTCCATTTAATGTTCCGGGAGTAACAGCGATCGAAGGCTTATTAGATAAACATTCAGGATTATATCCTTATGAAGTTCCTGGCGAGAAACCTGAGTTAATACTTAAGGATGATGAACTTGAAATTCCCAAAAAGTTAGAAGCACATTATGGTCCGGACTTAACCAGATGGATTGCAGCTACTGCTGTATGCTCTAAATTAGACTCGAAGCTTACACTAAAAATCGGAAAATATCTCTCTAAGGACTCTCCTAACTTGACTAAGCATTCTAACATCAGGCAACTCAGTAGAATAGGTTGGTATAGGGTAGAAGAAATGCCTGACAATGTAAGAAAGCAACTGCTGAATTATCTTCCTATTCCGTTACAAAACGAAATTCGATTACTAGTCATCGAAGCATTGGAAGAAAGTCCACCACCAAGTCCTTCGCACGCCCATAATAGGTACAGAATGGAATTGGTCAGTCACAAATTACTCATTCCAAATTTCCCACAAAAAAATTTAAGAGAGGAATTTTACGAATTAAAGTCAATGGGATATATGGAAGACTCCACCATGTCTGCTCAGTTGAATAAGAATCAAAGTAAGCTTTATAAATTACTCCCCGGTAAATTACAACAATATGCTTACAACAAAGGAGGTTCCCTGTTTGGTTGGAATATAAAACTACTTATTCCTTTTTTATTTTTATTTTCTGGACTCGTCGCAATGATTCCACCTCTAAAAGAACCACCCACTCCTACAGAAAACAAAAAGGTCTCCGTTCTAACGACTACTTTACAAGGTACAATAAAAAACATTTTTGGAGAGACTATAGACGATGCTATCATTCAGTATGATACAATTCATGATCAATCTAAAAAAGATGGTCTGTTTAGTATTGAAATCCCAACAGAAAAGCAAGTTAAATTATTGATTAAAAAAAGAGACTATCTATCACAAAAAATCACTGTCAAAAAATATCAAGAAGCGGTCGACATTAAACTAATGCCTAAAGAAATAATGATAGAAGTAGTGGATGCATCTGATAAAAACATTCTACCAGATGCTACCCTGATATTTAAGTCTAATTCGAGTTTAACCGATGACCTTGGTGAGGCTAGTATTAGTTTAGACAATTCCTATGTTAATAAAAAGTCACTGAACTTTGTAGTAAAAAAAGAAGGGTATGAAACAAAAAGACATAAATTTAGATTTAGTGAAAATAACTTTATTGTATCTCTAAGTAAACTTGAACCGGTTGAGGAAGATTACCTCTTAACAGGTAAAGTGCAAAACAATTGCGATGGACAAAAATTAAAAGATGTAAGTGTTATTATTAATGGAAAATCAGTTATCACAAATAACGAAAGGTCATTTAACTTTCCGTTTAAAGCTTTTCCTTCCTCTGAGGAAGTAGATGTTTTGTTTTCAAGAAAAGGATACCATAATAAATCAGAAACATATAAACTTAGTCAATTAAGTAAAGATCAAACCATCAGGTTAACACCAAAATCCGTAACCGTAAAGGTCGTAGATTCAAAAAACCCAAAGAGAGGGGTCAAAGGAGTTTCAGTTATTTTTTCTGGAAAGTCAAATGGTAAAACGGACAAAAATGGAGAATTGAAATTTAATCTTGAGGAAGATTCCCCATGCGAAGCTGTTATTAACATATCACATTCCAATTATGCCCCTATCAGAAATCGTCGTAAATCTATTCACCAGCAGCCAATTATTATAGAACTAACAAAAGACCCTGTTTACATTTTCAATGGAATGCTTAAGGATCAATGTAACAATCCTATTAAGGGAGTGAAAGTCAATGTAAGAAATATTGAAAATGGGGTAAAGTATTCTGAGAACAATGGTATAGTCGAAATACCAATAAAAGGTAAGTCTACCAATGACCGTGTACAGCTTACTTTTACAAAGTCAGGATATCAATCTGAAGGAAAAACTTATAAAGTAAGTGATTTAAAAAGCAGAAAAAACATTCAATTATCACAAAAAGAAATTAAGGTACAAGTCTACGAAAAAGGTAATCCTAAGAAAGAAATCGTTAATGCTCAAATTACCACGGGCGATGGAAAGAGATATAAAACAAAATCTGGAAGAGCCTCTAATATACTATTAAGCGAAAAAGGAAAATGTACACAAATAGTTGTAGTAAGTTGTGAAGGCTATGATTCCAGAAGAGTCCCCTTAAGTATAAGCGACGGAATAATAAAAATTGAGCTAACCCGTAAACCGGAGCCAGCAAAAAAAATCACATTCACAGTTAATGCAAAATCTAATCATAAGCCTTTAAGCGGGGCAATAATAAGAATAATCCAGAAGGGACTTAATAGTTCAGTCAATAATGAAATACAAAGTAAAAAACTAAGATTTACGCAGACAAATAATAGTGGTGTATTTACACTTACCATCAATTCGGTGAAGAATCCATTATTATATCAACATATTGAGAAAGGAGGAAGGCTTAATTTTAAACTATTAAAAAAAGAATATAAAGGCAAAACGGGTTCAGTAAAAAAGTCGAAACCTAATATTACAATTGAGCTGAACAAAAAAAAGGAACCGGCTAAGGAGATAAGATTAAAAATTACTACAAAATCTAAAGGTCAAGGTTTAAAAGGAGTAACAGTAAAAATTAGTAGGGAAGGACTTAAAAATTCAGTCTATAATGAAATACAAAAAAACGGCCTGAAATTTACGCCAACAAATAATAATGGTGTATCCAAACTTATTATCAACTCAGAGAAAAGTCCAATGGCCTATCAACATCTTGAGAATGAAGGAAGCTTTCTGCTTATACCATCAAAAGATGGATATACTGGCAGACCAGGTTCTGTAAAAAAATTGAAACCTAATATTACAATTGAGCTGAACAAAAAAAAGGAGCCAGCTAAGGAGATAAGATTAACAGCTTCTACAGAATATAATGGTACTCCCTTAAACGGAGTATCAGTAATAATAAATACCAAAATTTTGATTAATAAAGCAATCGAAAATGAAATAATTACAACAGGGCTGAAATTTAAGCCGACAAATAAAAAAGGTGTATCCACGCTTGTAATCAATTCAGTGAAGACTCCCTTAGTGTATCAACATCTTGAGAAAGGGGGAAGTCTTAATCTTGGAGCGAGAAAAGATGAATACTTTAGTAAAGGTTATACCGTAACTAAGTCGAAACTTAATGCTAAATTTGAAATGGTTAAGTAATAGTTGTTACAACTACTTACGATAAACCATTTTTTATTAATCTAACCCCTTTGTTATGTCCACAGCTAAAGAAGCCACTATATAAATTTCGTGTTCGTGAAGTTATCTATAACTTGAATAATTTTTATCGTACTATAGTTAATGGGCCTTTTAAGACATTTCCATCCACTACACCTAAATAGATCAAATAGTAATAAGTCCCTTCGGGCAATGGTTTTCCACTTTTATTTGTTCCTTGCCAATCATTATTATAGTTTTCAGTTTCAAACAGGATGGAACCCCAACGATTAATTACCACTACTCTATTATCTTCATAATCTGAAATATCTGGAATCACCCAAGAATCATTCACTCCATCGCCATTTGGACTAAAAGCATCTGGTACAATAAATCGATCTAAAAGTATGGTTATTTTAGCAGTGGCTTGTGTACAGTTTTCAGGACAGTTCTCAGGACATATTTCATAAGTAAAAGCTACTTGTTCTACTGATGCGTTATTTACGAGATAGGTAAAAGAACCGTCCTCATTCATACTTAAATCTCCAAAAGCAGGGTTATCTGTAATAGTAATCGACCAGTTATTAATGTCATTAAAAGAATCATTATCCGTTACCCTCCCTTGTAGTTCTTCTCCTTCAATTGCTGTAAACTCATCATCAATGGCTAGAATTAAATCGGCGAAATCCACATTAACATCATCGATATTTTGACAACCATTGGTAGTGTCCGTTACAACTAAAGTATAGTTTCCAATATCCATTACCTCTATAGTATTTCCAAGTGTATTATCAATAATATTGCCCGTATTATCCAACCATTCGTATACAATAGAAATACCTGCTTGACTTTGAGAACCATCTAATACAACAATCTCATCATTACACCCAAAAAATACATCGTCACCAGCATCTGCTGTTGGAAACCCTGTAAAATCAATAACAGTTGTGGAATCTGAGGATACGCAACCGTTTATCAAATCAATCACATTGAAAGTATACATTCCAGGTTGAGAAGTATTTAACTCTGATTCATTAGAGAGAATTTCTCCAAGGTCATTTTCCCAACTAAAAGAAACATCGCTCATTCCTGAAACATCTTCCCCTAATAAGTTTACCGAAGTAGTATAACAATCGATTGATCCTTCCAATTGGATCACAGCAAGCGGCTGGACACTCAAAATATGGTTAGTTATAATAAAACTATCACAGCCCATCGTACTTAATGTAAAGATAGTGTCCATCCCCACTTCTTCTTCACTGCATACATTAATATCTTCCAAAAAAGTAATAAGTGGTTCTAAAGGACAATCATCGGAACATGAATTTTGGGATACTTCTACATTAGCTACACAGGATGTATTGGATGCATCACTTAAAATCAGATTGATCACAGCTCCATTAGCGGGTAACCCGGTTACCGTTCCTCCTACTCCATAGGCAAATGGACCCCATGTATTAGTACCGTCACTTACCGTAAATTCCAATCCGCCATTTTCGGCAATCGCATTTACATTTACACTATAAAAATCATCCGATGGATCGGATATGGTACCATTGTTATTACAAACGCCTTCAACACTTTCTGTTATTGTAAGTGCACAAGCATCCGAACATGAATTTTGAGATACTTCTACATTAGCTACACAAGATGGATTCGAGGCATCGCTTAATATTAAATTGATGCTACTACCATCCGCGGGAAGTCCACTTATCGTGCCGCCTACTCCATATCCAAAAGGACCATAGGTGTTGGTCCCATCACTTACTGTAAATTCTGTACTACCATTTGCTACACTTGCATCCACCTCTACTTCATAAGTATCATCACTCGCATCTGAGGGGGTACCATTATCATTACAGACTCCTATCACTGGATCAGCGGCACTTAAAACACAATCCGTTGAACAAGAAACTTGAGACACCGTCGTACTTGCCACACAATTTAAACCGGTAACATCACTAAAAGTCAAGGTGATCGCATTACCATCAGCGGCTAGATTGTCTATACTTCCTCCTGTCCCATAATCAAACGGACCATAAGTATTTACTCCGTCACTTACCGTAAATTGGACGCCTCCATTTTCGGCAATCGCATTGACATTCACACTATAAAAATCATCTGATGAATCGGATATGGTACCATTATTATTGCAAACGCCTTCAACACTTTCTGTTATTGTAAGTGCACAAGCATCCGAACATGAAT
>CAYTVR010000366.1:5601-6639 GCA_964441245.1 uncultured Saprospiraceae bacterium
AAAAGGACCATAGGTGTTGGTCCCATCACTTACTGTAAATTCTGTACTACCATTTTGTATACTTGCATTTAGACTTACATTGAAAACATCATCACTTGGATCTGATAAAGTTCCATTGTTTTGACAAAGGCCAATGTCATTTTGTGTTATTGTTAATGCGCATACATCTGAACATGATGTTTGACTAACTAGTATTCCTGCTACACAATTGTCATCAACAGCATCTGAAAAAATTAGAGAAATATTGTTCCCATTTGCTGGTAAGTTGGTGACTACTCCTCCAACACCATATGCAAAAGGTCCCCAAGTGGATATGCCATCACTAACCATAAATTCTGTACTACCGTTGGCTACCTCGGCATTTACATTTACATCAAATGTGTCATCGCTTGCATCTGAGGGACTTCCATTGTCATTGCAATTGCCAATATCTGTTTGAGTAATGGTTAAATCACAATTAGTTGAACAAGGATTTTGGGAAACTTCAGTAGTCGTAGAACAATTGTTATCATTGAAATCTGATATTGTAAATGTTATAATTGAACCATTTGCAGGTAATCCGGTGATTGTTCCACCTTCATTGTAATTAAAAGGGCCCCAATCATTAGCACCATCAGTAACCATAAATTGTCCTGTTCCATTTAAAGCACTTGCATCTATGTCTACATTGAAGATATCGTCAGAAGGATCAGAGTTTGTTTCATTGTCATCACACACACTTATAATTACTTCCTCTAAGGTAATGGCACACAAATCTGAACAAGTACCCGGATCATTTATGGTTATTTCAATAAAACAATCAGGATTATTTTCATCAGAAATTGTTAAGGTAACATCCCCACTTCCTGCTGAACCTGCTTGTAATTCAAAACTCGTTACCACTCCATAGGCTGAGAAAGTTGGTGATATTGTCCCTTGACTTACTTCTAAAGTATAATTACCAGAAATATTCAAACCTGTTGGGTTTAAATCAAATTCTATATAATCATCACTCCCTTCACTCGAGGTACCATTGTCATTACAGACAACTCCACTTAA
>CAYTVR010000367.1:0-6605 GCA_964441245.1 uncultured Saprospiraceae bacterium
TTGTGATTCAAATAAACTTTTTGCCATAAGACAAAATCAGACGAAACGTAATCGTCAGAGGCTTAGTTTTTTAAGATTTTTTTTGTTAAAGACTGATCTCTAATATTTAATTTTAAGAAATAAGTTCCTTTAGGATAATGTTTAATTCCTAGGTTAAATTGATTATTTAGATCCATCAATCCTTCTTGCATTAGTTTTCCCACTGCATCATATAATTCATAAGACACCTCTTCTTCCAGTTGGAAAGAAGTCATGACAAAAATATCTCCCTGACTTGGGTTAGGGAAAATATAGAGGTTTTCATTTATTTCTTTAATCCATCGATCCAACGCTGTCAATTTACTACAAGGTCCAATCTCTGATTTGAATTCATCAAAAGGCTGCGATTTCAAATCTGATCGTATGCCTCCTTGAACTATTCCATCGTTTAAAAATAATAGGGAACTAGAACATCCTCCAGGCGAGACATAAGGATGGCCAGAAAAATCATCTATCCTATTTTCGTCAATATCATTTAGGATCACTTCAGCTCCAATTTCGAAGTCATCATGGAACATATCACAGCTGGTATTAGAATTGACAATGCTAATGGTGTCTACTGCTAAGTCACCCAAGATATTTTCAAGGATTAACACATCCATATAGAACTTTTCAATAAATTCATCTCCGCCGTCTATTTCATATTTATTTAAAATTTTACCTCTTACGACATGGGAATTTTCTGTTACCGCTTCACAGAAATAAACAAAGCCGGTACAAGAACAAGCGGAAGCATTATAAGATACAAACAAACAAAACAATGAAGTGTAAAAATATTTTTTCATAACTTGATAATTTAGGTTCATTAAGGAAGTTAGTTTTCAATTGCAAAATCCAATACAATTACCCACGCTCATTCTCTAAGATAACCATGTTCTAAAAAAGCACCAAGTATAAAACCTCTTTTGTCTTTTTCACTGCTAAATACTATTTGTAGAAAATCCCAGCAGTACCAACATAAGATTTATGGGAGGCATTGGAGTAGTTGGAATGGGCCAAGCATAGCCTGAACCAGTTCGTTACCGGAACCAGCCCTCCGCCCGTCTGCGACAGTAGGACTGGTTCCGGTCAGGCGGGCGGGCTTGTCGAAGGGAAGTTTTCTAATTCCTTTATTGTATGACTTCGCTAATTTGAATAATTGGTTGAACGTTTGTATAGTTCGGGATGTCACCAATAATTTTTTCCGCATTGGGTGCAAAGCCCTCTTGGTAGGCTGATAAGTTGTCAAAGTACAAATATCCAATGGCTAAAAATGGTACTTGATCATCTGGAGTTCTACCAGAAATCCCCTTATCAATTTCTAGTTTCTTCAATGCATCACCATATAAACTTGCAAGCATCGGCATGTGGCTGTTAGAATAGTAATCCATATCAAATGTTTTACCTTTTTCGTTGGGGTATAGTATTGTTACTTTTATCATTCCTTTTTTAATTTGAGGATTACTTGAGGAGTCAATTTCCTGGCAACTGCATAAAATTGCCAGAAGTCCTATTAATGGAAAAATTATCTTTTGTTTCATATGTAATTATTGTGTTTGTGACTAAGTAGCTATACATCGTACGAAGCGAATGCGGAGTAGGCCGTTATAGCTTTTTGTTGCAAACGGGTTTATTATTCATTAGTTTCTTTTTCTAAAATTGTTCCCTCAATCTTTTTATATGTAAATGGACCATGGAAATCGCCTGTTGGAGACGGCATCATTGGCCCAATCATATATACCATACCTGTTGAATTTACAAATAAAATTAATTTTTTCTCTTCAAATATTCCAATAGCTGAAATTTGATCAAAATGCGCCCAAAATAAAGGAGGAATTCCCTTTATTTCAACCTGTCTTTTGAAGATAAAGAGTCCATCTTTTAATTTGCCCTTAATAATCTTACTTTCAATAGATTTATTTCTTTTTAGAAATGACAACTTAATTTTTCGTTCATTAATAAATTGAATTTGGAATTTATTTATTTGACTATCCGATTTGCTTTTAAAAAAATCTTCTTTTAGAAAAGCTTTATTCCAAAAAACAGCATGTTTGCTTGAATCCTTTGATTGATAGATTCCTTCTAATAGATAGAAATTATCCTTATTTAGTTTAGTTATTTTACTCTTGTAATCCAATTCATTAATTGGCGATATAGTCTTTAATTTTGAACTACACGATTGTGAAAAAATCATGATTATTATAACAGCACTAAAATTAAATTTTCTTATTTGAATCATATATTATTTATCTTTTCATACCCAACATACCTTTTAGGAGGTGATTCTTTTTTAAGGAATAATAATTTTTCATTTTTATTTTTGGAAAAACAGTTGGAAAAAGCCAATGGACTTATTCCTGAAGTTGCTGTTGTGGTGGCCATATTTTTTATGAATTTTCGATGATCTAGCATGATGTATTTGTTTTGATTAATTCTTCTTTTTCTTCTTGATTTAGCCTTAGGATTAAACGCTAAACACTTGGAAATCCAAACACCAAGGCTTCTTCGGATTCATAGCCAGAAGGTTGAACATGCACATGCCCTTTCATTTCTCGACCGCCTTGTGTGATGATTTCTGTAGCCGTTTCTTCTAGTAAGGCATCTCTTTCCTGAGGATCAACCCTGCACAATAAACCTCCTTTTAAAGTACCAAAACACATTTTATCATCTATCATAAAAGTTGTGCCGCCCATCATTTTCTTTTCTACCCAGGGCATTTCTCTTACCAATAGGATGGTTCTTATTCTTTCTAAAAGTAAATTTTCCATTTGTTTTTTTGTTCCGTGATGTTTTATTTATTACGCCATACCTTTCGAATAACCATCCACTAAGACCTAGTTTCAAAATATTCTTAATATACCTATTTTCCCTCAAATATTCATATACCATAAAAGGAACAATATATTTATCGGTATTATCAATTTCGTCCAAAAAGGAATTATAGCATTTATTTTACTAATTGTCATTTCATCTAGTTTGTTTGATATACTATCGGCTAAATTATTTCGATTATTTTTCTCTAGTTCTTCAACATCGTAAAGGTTCAATAATTCAACGTAAGGAATTTGATCTAATATTTTTCTTGCAATCCATTCCAAGAACCCAGGTAGTTTTGATAACTTTTTATTTACATACATTATGATCAAATCTATATTAAAATCTTTTTTAGACGACTCACCATTCTTCTTAGTCTCTATCAATGAATCGGCTAATAACTTTCCCAATTCCTTATACCAAGTCTTGAAAAAATCTTCATGCAATTGTAACAGTATTTTCTTGATGGTCAAAAAATAAAACCACGCAAGATAAGCCAGCGGGATTAGTGCAATTAATGTTGACCAATAAACATACTCCCTTATACTTAAAAATGCTACCTCTTGATTAATCCATGTTACAATTTTCAGCAACACTGCCCCCTCATTTATCACTATTGATATCCACATTGGAAATAACAGTGATAATGCAATTATTTTTAAATATCTAATCACTGATACTTTCATCTCCTCCCAATCTTCATCTCCCAACATTTTATATTCCTTATTTATTTTACTGTCCATTTATCTATTTCTACTTTTCGAAAATCATCATTAATTGTTTTAATATCCATCAACATGGAATCTAATAAATCTCGACTCAGATAATTCCCTTTCGAAATAACCGCATGAATTTCTTTGGTATTTTCAATACTCTCCAATGGGTTTTTATTTAGAAGTATCAAATCTGCTATATAATTAGGAGAAACCTTTCCGGCTTTTACGTTCAACCATTTAGCTGGGGCATAAGTCGCAGAAATCAACGCACTTTCATTGTCCATCCCCAATTGAACGAGTAGTGCCAATTCCTCGTGCATAGAAAATCCAGGAACCGTAACCGGGAGGTTTGCATCCGTTCCACAAAGTATAATGACCTCATTTTGAAAGAAACTTTTAAGGAGAATATGATGTGCCGTCACATAGTTATTCCAATATTTTTTTTCTCCACGAATGTCCTCTTCAGACAAGCCATCATTTAGCCGATATAAATTAACTTCCGGCAACCATCCTAAAGCTCGGGACGTCATAACCGTACCTTCTAATATTCCAGGATTCACATATTCCAAATCTACCGCCGTCAAGATAGAATCCAGATTGAATTTTTGATAGGGTAGCCGTTCCATCAATAAAAGTGTTGAAACAACTGCGATTTTATTTTCACTTATTTTTTTAGCAAGTTGATCCGCTTTTTCTTGAAGATAATCCACCAATTCGATGTCCTGGCCGCCTTCTTCTGCTTTTTCAAAAGCACGTAGAATGGGTTTAACAAATTCCTCTATATGTGCAATCTATTTCTGATTAGAATTCCATAAATCTTCAAACTCAATTGAAAATGGAATGTGTCCAATAATAGGTATATCTATTTTATCAGAAGCCTCTTGGATTTTTAAATAATTCTCTTTGTTTAAAAAACTGCCCAACTTGATGGCATCGTAGCCTTCTTGTTCCAACTTGATTAGTTCATTGGTTATGTCTTTTGAATTAGTAACATTAATATGTCCTTGAGCCCAGGACATAAAAGCACCTTGCTTCCAATCATAACTTTGTAATTTGTTTGTTGCAACAATGATTTTCGGACCTAAACGACCATTTTCGATTTCTTCTTTCCATTCAAGATGGGACGGGGTGCCCATCATTTCCCTAACAGTTGTTACCCCATTAGACAGGTTTAGCATTAAATCATTCTTACTTTGAAAAAGATGAACATGGGAATCTATCAATCCCGGTATAATATATTTTCCTTTTCCATCAATGATGTGAATGCCTTCCTCCAATAACGAGTCTTGATTGATGGACAGGATTTCTGTTTGATTGAAAATAACGTTTCGATTGGGAAGAAAAGAATCTAAGCTTTCGGACATTACCTTTGCATTGATGATTGCAATTGCTCCATTAATGAACTGAAAATTTTGGGTGTCAATTTCGTCGGTATGTCCACCATACATTTTTTTTAGTTCGTAGTTCGACCAAAAAATGGAACCAATTCCAATTAGCAGAATGGAAAGAACGAAGTACTTTAAAACTTTTTTAAATTTTCGTTTCATCGTTATTGATTTTACTGAGCAGAATATTTATTCGAGGAAATATGAAAAAGAGAGGTTGGTAGATTTTATTTTAATATTCAACCTAACAACAACTTCAAATCTTTTACATACTTTCTACTAACCGTCAAATAGATATTCCCAAAGTCATTTAAAAACAAATGGTAGTACCCGCCTTCATGGTATTTCAAATTTCTAATTTTGGAGACATTGACAATATGACTTTTATGGATTCTAAAAAAATCAGATGGTGGTAAAATCTCTAAAATACCGGAGAGTGATTTTTTAGTAAAGAATTGTTGGTCTGCCGTTTGGATTAAGGTTTGGCCACTATGCCGTGAAATGTAATAGATTTCCGCTAACTGAAAATAAGTATATCCACTCAATGTTTTAATAAGCACCGTTGCCCGATCTGTCTTTTCTTCTACCACATCACCAATCAACCAATTTGTTGCCATTTTAAATTCCTCAAAAGTTTGAGCTTGGTATTGGTCGTTAACTTCCAACAGCCGGTCAACGGAATATCTCGCGGATTGATGTGGGGCATAAAGAAAGGCTACTTTTTGAACCCCAATCTGAACCAATCGGGGCATAAAATTTTGTTCCAACCATTTGATGGCTTGTGTCCAGGTACCTTTTACTTTTCGATTGTCATTTATTGCTTGATAACATTGCTTTGACTGAACCGCCTCAAAAATCAACTCACAGCCTTCTTTTACTTCTTCCACATTGATATAGCCCTGCCAATCTATATGCAGAAAACCTTCTTCATAATAGTATAGCTTAAAGTAACTTTTCGTTTGCAGTATCTCTGCTTGCTGCGTTCGGTTATTCATACGGAAAGTAAGGTATAAACTATTTTGAATTCCTAAAGTACCGTTCAGCCTCTTTTTCATAACGTTGGGTTAAATCTTGGTTTAAAAAGAAGAAAAATATCAATTCATGGCCTATTTTTGAAATAATATTTTGATAAAATTACTCTTTATAAAAATAAATTATGTGGATCAAGGATTTCCTAATGAAACCTGCTGACCTCCCTTATGACTTTGAGGTCTGGGAAAACAAACCTTTTCCGGAAAGAGCCAAAATGGTTTGTCAGGCATGGGCAATGCAAGGTTTCGGTGCCCCAAAGTTTACCGTACTTTTTTACAGCCTAAAAATCGCATTCTATGTTTGGTTATGGACGGTGTTCTGCTCCTATTCAACGGAACTGGGAAACTTCGATTCCATTGGCGAATGGTGGTTCAAATTAGAAGCCTTAGGCAAAGCTTTGACTTGGACCATACTCATAGAAGTGATCGGATTCGGTGGTGCAAGTGGTCCCTTGACCGGACGATACATGCCCATCTTGGGAGGGATCACTTATTGGTTAATTCCGGGCACGGTGAAGTCACCAATGTTTAAGGCATTGGGAGATAAACGCAATATTGTAGATATATTGTTATATATAGCTTTGCTGTACTTTTTGATAATGGCTTGTATCGCCCCTGCCGTTACGCCCGAAGTAGTCGTA
>CAYTVR010000368.1:0-6545 GCA_964441245.1 uncultured Saprospiraceae bacterium
CAGTTTTTACCGTCGAGATCATGAAACATGCTGATCGATATTACTTGTGTTATCAAACTGTAAAATCTCCTTATACCGTTAGAGTCAAAAATCAGATAGGTTTGGCTTGGTCCAATTCTCCTGATGGTCCATGGGAGAAAAGTAAGGAACCCATTTTAAGCCCCGCGGATAATGGTATCTGGAAAGGAGAGGAACAAAATCGTTTTATGGTGGAAAAGAAAGGAGATTTTGATAGTCATAAAGTTCACGATCCTTGCATCATTCCTTATGAGGGGAAATTTTATTTATACTATAAGGGAGAACAAATGGGCGAGGAAATTACTTTTGGTGGAAGACAAATTAGACATGGAGTAGCCATTGCAGATGATCCCAAAGGACCTTATAAAAAATCACTTTATAATCCAATAAGCAATAGTGGTCATGAAATTTGTGTGTGGAAATACAATGATGGAATCGCATCATTAATTACGACTGATGGTCCCGAAAAAAATACAATCCAATGGTCTGAAGACGGAGTTAATTTTGAAATTATGTCAGTCATTCAAGGTGCTCCTCATGCTATTGGATTGAATCGAAATGTGGATAATGAGAAAAATCCAACAGAAGTATTGCGTTGGGGACTTTCTCATATTTATAATAATTCTGATTATCAAAGTATCATGCGCTTTTCATCTTGGCCTAAGAAGAATCATGTCGCTAAAGGTGCTAAAGCTAAATAGACAATCGAGTTCAAGTACATTTAAAAGTTTTAAAAAAGAACTGTAATTAATTATTAAACAGTTGTGCCTATTCCATATGGTCTTTTGGATGAAAATCCTATAGATTAAAATGGTGAATAAGCACTAACGTATAAAACTTATTTTCTTGAACAGAAAAATTAGAATACATTCTTATTGGATAATTGGCTTGATTTTCTTTTTATTCGCTTGCATGAATAAGGAATATTTCCAGAAAAATCAAAAGATTGTTTTTATCGGAGATAGCGTAACCAAGCAAGGCCATTTCATTAAAACAATAGAAACCTTTTTGCAAAAAGAAAAACCTGAATTGGGTTTACGCTTAGTCAACGTAGGATTGAATAGTGAAACAGTATCAGGATTAAGTGAGCCAATTCATGACCCACCAAGACCTTTTTTATTTGATCGTCTAGATGCTATTTTGGAAAAGGAAAAGCCTGATGTTGTCTTTTTTTGTTATGGTATAAATGATGGAATTTATCATCCTTACACGGATGCTAATTTTCAAAAATATAAAAACGGGGTACAGCTCTTTTTAGAAAAAATGGAAAAGTCTGGTATCCCCATAATATTGCTCACGCCACCACCATTTGCAATAAAAGAAAATGCAAAAGAGATTTTAAAGTCCAATGGAGATACTAATTACAGTTGGGCAAATCCTTACCATGATTACGATGCTGACGTCATTCTGAAATTTCGAAATTATATTTTATCTATTGATCATCCCTTAGTAAAATCTATTATAGATATTTATCAACCACTAAACGATCAAAAGGAAGTAGCCTATGGCGATGATCCTATTCATCCGAATATACAAGGTCATCAATTGATTGGGCAAACAATCATCGATGCACTTTTTTAACCATAAACAAATAAATTTTTTAATTTTTAAAACCATCTTACAAGATTCAACTCATGAAAATATTTTCTACTTTAACCTTTATCATTTGCTTGATTACTTCTTGCGCAACAGTCAAACAGGAATCAAGAATAATCGAAGATTTTAATTACAATTGGAAATTTAATCTAGGAGATGCACCTCAAGCTTTTAGCCTAGACTTTGATGATGCCAATTGGGATTTATTAAACTTACCTCATGATTGGAGTATTCATGAAGGATATCAAAAAGATGGAACAGCTTCCAGCACAGGTTTCGTTCCTGGAGGAATAGGGTGGTATCGCAAATCCTTTAAATTGCCTGAAGGAGATAAAGGTAAAAAAGTAAGTATAATGTTTGATGGCGTTTATAATAATTCAAGTGTTTGGATAAATGGTCACTTATTGGGCAAGCGTCCTTATGGTTATAGTTCTTTTAGTTATGACTTAACCGATCATTTAACCTATGGTGATAAGGAAAATATTATCTCAGTTAAAGTGAATCATAAAAACTATGTAGACTCTCGTTGGTATACCGGTTCTGGTATTTACAGAAAAGTACAACTGATAAAAACGGCTCAACTACATGTAGCGCAATGGGGAGTTCAAATTACGACACCGAAGGTGATCAAAGAACAAGCTACCGTTGATGTAAAGGTGGATTTGGTTAATCCGAAGTCTAAATTTGAGGACCTGAAAATAAAATACCAAGTATTCGATCAAAAGGGTAGTTTGGTTAAACAGGAAGAAGCGGAAGTGAATAATGTCTCCAATAAAATAAGTCTAATCATTGACAATCCGACACTTTGGTCGCTTGACTCACCAAATTTATATTCACTAAAAGTTGAAGTTTTATCCCAAGGAAAATTAGTAGACGATGTAACTGAAGTTTTTGGGATTCGTACTTTCGATTTTGATGCGAACACAGGATTTTCATTGAATGGGAAACGAATGAAAATCAAAGGAGTGAATCTTCATCATGACGCAGGAGCAGTTGGAGCGGCAGTGCCCAAAAGTATTTGGGAGTATCGTATTGATCGATTAAAATCAATTGGTGTTAATGCGATTAGATTTGCACATAATCCGCACTCCAAAGAATTATTAGAAGCATGTGACGAGATGGGAATATTGGTGATGAATGAAGCTTTTGATGAATGGCATATACCCAAGAAAAAAAGTCAAGTTCACATTGGTGATGATGCTGCTCCAGAAGAATTTTCCAGAGCTTATCCGAAATCTTTTAATGAGTGGGCTGAGCGAGATTTGAAAGATTTGATTCGACGGGATTTTAATCATCCATCTGTGATCATGTGGAGTATTGGCAATGAAATTGAATGGACTTTTCCTCACTATTCAAAAACTTATGAAGCTGTCAATGGTAAAGTACAGTATTACAAATTTGAACCTAATTATGATTCCTTAACCGTTAAAAATGCTATGGATAAAATTACTGGTGGAAATGATCCCTTAGCCAAAACAGCAAAGAAATTATCAAAATGGGTTAAAGAAATGGACACCACGCGGCCAGTTACTTGCGGTAATGTACATCCGTCTATTGGTTTGGCGAGTGGGTATGCGGATAATGTTGATGTCTTAGGTTTTAACTATAGAGCAGTAGAATATGATGCAGCGCACAAAAGATATCCCAATTTAAAAATCTTAGGCTCTGAAAATTGGGGAGCATATTCTGAATGGAAAAACTGTGCGGATCGCGATTTTGTAGCAGGAATATTTCTTTGGACTGGCTTTGCTTATCTTGGTGAAGCTGGGCCTTGGCCTCGAAAAGGATTGGATATTTCTTTATTTGATTTTGCAGGTTTCAAAAATCCAAGAGGCCATTTTTTTGAATGTCTTTGGAAAGATGATCCAAAAGTTTATGTGGTGACCACTCCTGCGGAAGCATCAGAATATACTTTTGATGATCAAAAAGGATGGACTTTTACAATGCAAAAATCTCCACCACCTGTTTGGGAAATGTTGCGACTTTGGGAGTGGTATAAGGTTTATGACAAATGGAAATATGAGGAAAATGAATCTATCATCGTACAGACCTATACCAATTGTGAAGAAGCTGAATTGTTTTTAAATGGAAAGTCTTTAGGTAAACAGAAACGAACCGATTTTAGTGAGGATAATATTATTAAATGGTTGGTTCCTTTTAATGCTGGTGAACTTAAAGTTCTTGGGTATAATAACGGAAAACAAGCGACCACTTACATTTTAAATACACATCAAACCACTTCAAAATTAGTGCTTGAATCCAATAAGAAAATGTTAACTGCTGATGGTTATGAAGTAGCGATGATAAGTGCAAGTTTAGTGGATGAAAATAATAATTTAGTAGCTGATGGGGCTGAGAAAATTGAATTTAATATCTCCGGTCCTGGAGAAAATATTGGTATTGATAATGGCTGGGATAGAAATATCCAATCGCATCAATCTAATTCGATTGTTTCACATAATGGAAAAGCATTGTTGATTGTTCAAGCGACAAAAGAGAAAGGAGCAATAAAAATTAGTGCTTCAGCAGGAAAGATTAAATCAAATGTTTTGGAATTAATGGCGAATTAAAGAATATTTCCAATTAACCATTTGTCAATTGGAAACAAGCTTATTGAATATTTCCACCGACAGGCAATCCACTAGGAACGCTTGTTGGAATCGTTTTGTCAAAATGCTTATCATTTAATGTATTGAGAAATGATATAATTGGACGCATATCTTTTACCTCTAATTGGAGTTTTTTTACTAGGGGATCGTATATTTTATTTGAAACATCAGGATTTCGAATGACTCCTACAGAAATATCTTCATAAAATTCCAAGACTTTTAGAAGGTCTGGAATAGAACCATTGTGCATGTAAGGAGCGGTAAGATGAAGATTCCGAAGTGAAGGTGTTCTAAAACCAAAACTTGTTTCAAAACCGGAATCTTTAGTTTTTAATTTCTCATTTTTCGGTACACCAAGAACGTGTATTTTATAATCGGAAAACATAGCTCCGTTATGACAATTGACACATCCCACTTTTTTAAATGTTTCGAAACCTTCTTTTTCTGAAAGTGATATCGCATTCCTATCACCACGCATATATTGATCAAATCTGGAGTTGTTGGTAACTAAGGTTCTTTCAAAAGCTGCAATCGCTTTTCCAATATTTTTTATCGTAATTGGGGAAGATTCTGTAAAAGCATTCTTGAAAAGATTCTGATAATCAGCATTAGCTTTAAGGCGATCAATTAACTCAACTAGGATTTCTGTCTCTGTAAAATTGGGACCTTTCATTTCCTCAAACGTTTTAATCGGCTCTATTGCCTGAGTTTCTAAGCTTCTGACTCTAAGATCCCAAAACATCGGTGCTTCATGTGGGGTATAATTGTTATTAATGTCAATCCCATTATAAGCAGTATTAAGAATGGTATGTGCATTTCTTTTAAGAAAAGGAATTGAATTAGGTTGTTTAAATCTACGTTTACTACTGAAACCGACCCCATTCACTCCAATTGAAATATCACGAAATTCGGCATAACCATTATTTGGATGATGACAAGTTGCACAGGCCACATCTTTTCCACCTGATAGAATAGGATCAAAAAAGAGAAGTTTGCCTAATTTAATTTTATCTTCGGATCTAGGATTGTCAATTGGATACTTTACGGATAATGGTAGTGCATTTACTTTATTGAGGGCTGTTAGTTCTTCCCTTTTTTTTAATTCATTCGATTTTTTAGTTTCAATGCTTGTCTCAGTTTCAGAGCAAGTAACTAAAAAGAAAGTAAATGACAAAACAACATAAATATAAAATTTGTATTTCATTTGTATTGTCATTTACTTATGTGTCTTATTTGATTTTTGTAAAGATAGGTTATTCTTTTACAACTTTTCGTGTAATAAAATCTTTGCCATCAAAAAATCGAATAAAATAGATACCACTGCTTAATCCAGAAACATCCATATTCGTCATCGTATCGGTCGAACGCATTTCTTTTACTTTTTTTCCTTGAACATCGAATATAGTTAGTACTCCATCATTCGCATCTGTTTGCTCGATGTGTAAGAAATCAGCGCTTGGATTCGGATAAATTTTCATGGACTTTTTATCTTCAAGACCAGTAGTACTTGTCGTTCCATCTGTACAATTTGATGGAGGTGTAGTCAAACTCATTGAGACCCCGTCTGTAACACTTCCGACTAATTGTAAAACCATTCTATCCAAGTAACACCAAGAAGATCGAGCATTAATCGTAATCAGATATTCTCCCGGTTCGTCAAAGGTGGCATAGATAATGTGCGCATCATTATCACTAGTGAAAGAAGCCCAGATAAAATTAGTTGATTGTCCCCAAACTTTCATGAATCCATTTGTAGAAGATCCCATTGGGCAATCAGCACCTGGATCACTTTGGCAATCTGGGACCGGTTTTACTCGATGTCCATTTCCTTTCTCTCCATAAAACTCATCCGCATTAATTTTTAACCAAGAGTCATTGTGGTCTGTGACATTAGTCCCCATACCAACAGCCATTCTCCAAGTGAACTTATATGTTCCTGGCGTATTGATGATTATTGGATAATCAATGACTCCATTTCCGGTTTGACCGAAAAATTGATTACCACTCCAATAAATATATCCATCTCCAGTATAATTTGGATGTGAAGAAGCTTCTACCCATTGTTCGCTTAGGATACCAGTCTCCATTTCGATAACAAGTAAGCCATTTTGTTCTTCGTAGAATGCGGTTCCATCACATGCTGTTTGCGCATTTATGTTTCCAATAGTAAAGAGTAAAAAAGCTAGTAAGATTAATTTGTAAGGCTTAAATTTTTTCATGATGGTGTAATTTTATTTTCAATAAGTGAGTTTTAAAAAGTTTATAAGTATTAGAGTTTATGACTAAAGAATTTGTATGGAGCCCAAATGATCTTTTAAACCC
>CAYTVR010000369.1:0-6487 GCA_964441245.1 uncultured Saprospiraceae bacterium
ACAAAAGAAGTGGTGCAGTAGTTTTTTTTGGTCGAGATAGATATATTCAAAATCTATTTCATAGAATTACTGATGGACATTCTGCTCCCGTAATTTTGCTGACTGGGCAATCAGGCGTTGGTAAATCATCCTTTATTGAAGCGGGTCTATTTCCTAGATTGGAATCTTCTCATACTGTCAAAATAGTACGATGTACGAAGCAGTTTACTTTATTGGGATCTTTGATTCAAGGTCTAGGTGTAGATAAGTTGGATCCTACTCCAATAGACTTTTTAGTCCAGTGGAAAAAACTTGAACTAAAAAAGCCTTTAGTAATCATTTTGGATCAATTAGAAGTCGTTTTCCAAAAACTAAAAAAAACAGAACTCAAGGAACTAGAAGATTTCTTGACAGTCATAAGCCTCGTTCTTTCTACTAATTCAAATATCAGAGGCAAATTAATTTTAAGCTATCGTAAAGAATACAATGCAGAATTAGATGCTGCATTTATGAAAGCTTGTATTCCCATGGAAAAGGTTTTTCTAGAACCTTTAAATGAAGAGGAAATTTCAGAAATCATTACGGGATTAACCTCTACTACTTCGCTAAAAAGAAAATACAGATTGCACGTGGAGAGTGGATTGACGCCTATCCTTAGTCATGATTTGTTAAGCAATCAGGATTCACCTATTGCCCCAACACTCCAAGTCATATTGACAAAAATGTGGGAACTACAGCTAAACAAAAACTTACCAGAACGTGCCTTTACATTAGAAGAATATAAGCACTTAAAGAAGAACGGTATTTTCCTTAAAGATTTTTTTAATGCTCAAATGAATACTCTTAAAGCATGGGCTGATTCTGTTTCTAATGATGTCGTAAGTTCTGGTTTGGCAATTGATATACTCAATCTTCACACCTCCCCTCTTCGAAGCTCCCAAAGTTGCAGTTTTGAAGAGATTCAATTTCTATATCAACATCGGACTGAAGTGCTGCAAGATTTAATCAACAAGTTAGTTGAATTGAACTTGTTGCGAAAAATGGAAGAAAAGGGAGAGGATATCTTCTATAGTCTAGCCCATGATACTCTTGCTCCAATTGTACAAAAGGAATTTGAGCAATCTTCTCATAAAGGGCAACAGGCATTTCGAGTATTGACAACAAAAACTGCGGTTTTTGAACAAAAAACTGAAATACTATTGGATGATCAAGATCTTCTGTTGGTAGAAAGTGGAGCAAACGGAATGAGGTCATGGACACCTCAGGAAATAGTTTTAGTTGAAAAAAGTCAAGAGAGAAGATCATTAAGAATAGCAGAAAAAAAAGCGAATGAATTGTACAAAATACAAAGTGAGGAAAAGAAAAAGAATAGACTTAGACTCATTTCGATTTTAATTTCTCTACTTGCCCTCATAGTTGTATGGTTCAGTATATCTACATATAAACAATCGCAGGTAAATTCCTTGATCAGTCAAGCACTGCAGGAGGAAAAAGTCGATGCAACAAAAGCATTCAAAACCATTCAAAAAGCACTTTCCATTTCACCAGATCATGAAACTGGAATACAAGCACGACATGACATATACAGCTTTAATGAATTTTATGATACTTCAATTAATATGGAAAGTGCAGTCCTTGACTTAGTTGTTGTGGGAAATAGAAATATCTTGGTGGCGTCAGGCAAAAGCGTGAAATATTTAGATAATAATGGATTATTAATTTGGGAGAAAGAGCAAGATTCAGAAGTACTATCTGTTGATATTTCAGATGATAGAGCACAATTTTTGATCACAGGCAAAGAAGGAATAGTTAAAATTCTTGATTTGAAAGGTGAAGTGATTCAAAAAATGACTGAGCATCAAGATTGGGTTGGGAGTGCTATTTTCCTTTCCGATGCTAACCACATTTTATCAGGGGATAGAAAAGGTAATATTATGCTTTGGGATAGAAGTAATAATACAGTCAAAAAAGTTGGAGAACATGAAGATGAAATACAGAATCTAGTATATTCCTCTGCAAAAAATCAATTCATTTCGGTGAGCTGGGATGGCAAGGCAAGACTTTCGTCATTGACTACGAATAAGTTTATCGAATTGCCTATTGAAGGAAGAGGCCTAACAGCTGCTTTTTCAAATGATGGTAACCTAATTGTAGTTGGTGATCGCTCAGGAGCAATTTATTTCTTTGATTCTATTGGCCAGATTCAACATAAGGTACTTGCTCATAAATTTAGAATCAATTCGCTCCAGTTTTCTCCTGATGGCAAGATGTTATTGTCAGCGAGTGATGATAAAACAATAAAGCTATGGGATAAAAAAGGCAATTTATTAAGTATTTACAAAGGCCACGATGACTATGTCCATTGCATATCATTTGATGATTCGGAAGATGTTTTTTACTCGGGAGGCGAAGATCAATCTATTAAAAAATGGCGTATTGAATCCAAGGTGTCACATTTTTTCGGAGATCATAAGAATGAAGTTTCTGCCTTAGCATTTTCTACAGATTTTTCCATTTTAGTCTCAGGTTCTGGAAGTGGGAATCAAGAGTTAATTAATTCATCAAATGATTTGAACGCAGACTTTGTATTTGATTTTGAAAAGGGATCGAAGGACAATGGGCAAACTGCATATATCTGGAATATCAATGAATCATCAAACCCTATCGAATTAAAAGGACATAGTGGAGCAATAACATCAGTGGCTATAAATCAAAGTGCTGGTCTTATTCTAACAGGAAGTGATGATAAATCTGCCCGTTTTTGGGATTTGGAGGGCAACCCTCTGCCTGCCATAATTAAGCATAAAGCTGGTGTTTCTGATGTTGCATTGTCAAAAAATGGAAAATGGTTTGCTACTTCGGCTTATGATAGTCTCATTATTTTTGGGAAAACAGAAACCTTTTTAGCTGATACTATTCACATTAAATGTCATTCTGCTGTAGAAAAGGTTTCGATATCTCCAAAACATTTACTCCTTTTATCTGGTCACGCTGATTCCAAAGTTATTCTAAGGAGTTTAAAGGGCGAGGAACTTACTAGCTATACCAAAAATACTGGTAGTATTTCTTCAATGGCATTTTCACCAAAAGGAGATAAAATTTTAGTAGGTGACTCTAAGAATGGAGCCGTATTATACGATATAAACTCAGATCAATATACATCATTCAATCTATCTGATAAAACTAAGACAGGTGCAGAAGGAGTCTTGGCTGTTGCTTTTTCTCCTTGGGGAAATTTGATTGCAATGGCTGGTATTGGAGGGATTGTTGAAATTGTTGATCTGGAAGGAAATAAATATTGGAGGATAAATAATTTTGATTCGGGGCCCATTTATTCTTTAGTTATGGGGCAGGATGAAATTTATATAGGAATGGAAGATGGAATTATAAGAATGTATGAATTGAAATAAATTAATTGATCAATTGATAACTAATTAGTCCATGAATAACAATGTTTAAATATCTGAAAATGAAATATTTAAGATTAAAGGCAATATATGTTTTTGTTCTGGTCATACTAATATGCTTTGGTTGTCGTTCTCCTTACAAGCATTTGCTAAATTCTGAAAAAAAGCTTGAGAAAGGAGAATATGATAGTGCTTTAATCTCTGTCAACAAGGCAATGGAAGAAAATTTTTTTTATCGCTATATTGGACTAAGACATAGGGCTAACATATTTTTAAGTAAAGGTGACTTTGATAAGTGCATTAGCGATTTGAATTTTTTAATTGGCAATTTTGAAGCACAATTTGATTACACACATAAATTATTTCCAAAGGCAGTAGCATCTAAAGATGAAGAATTAGCTGAATTATATTTAACACGTGGCCTATGTTATTTTATAAATGATGATATTAATAAGTCAATTTTTAATTTAGAAAGAGCTGAAGAATTATCAACGTCGCCTCACGCATCCTATTTGTTAAGTTCAGCCTATAAAACACAAAAACGTTATAAATCTTCCCAAGTTTGGCTGAATAAATATTTTGAATTCGACGATGACAATACAAATAGAATAATTGCCGCAGAACAATTAAAAGATGAATTAAACATCCTTCTTAGGCAAAACTCAGATTTCAAAGTAATTGTAAATGAAGGAATGCCTACATCTATACATGGGATGGCTTGTAGCAATGATGGCGAACTTCTTGCTTTAGGAGGCACAAGCATTTTAAAAGTTATTGACTTTGATACGGGGATAGAAATTTTTACCGTTAATATTCAATCAAATAAAAATATTTCAGATCTTGTTTTTAGCAACGATGATAGATTTTTAGCTTTTTATGGAGGAGGTGAGATATATGTAGTAGATGTTTTTTCTCAAAATATAGTTCAATCTTTTAAAGGCTCTCCTCCGCTATCATTTTCTTCTTCAACTAATTATTTCACATTTTGTCATTCTGTAAATTCTTATCTGGATCGTTTAGATCATTCAACCGAATTTAACTATGTAATGGACTTGATTACAGGAAAGAAGATTGGGAAAGCTAGCTATAAGGAATTAGCCTGTGACAATAGTATTTTCATCTACGATACGAATAATTGGGAATTATATGATCATAAATCTTTGCCGTGTATTTTCACTAAAGCAGTAGAGTTTGCTCCCAATGATGATACTATCTTACTTTCACTAATTGACACAAGCGGCAGAAAACAAAGGCTTTTAATCTTTTCTCTTGATGACATTTCTAAAATAACAAAAGGTCAAAAATCTCAATCGAAAATATTCAATTTTAATGGAGATCTAGGTACTGAAGAATTCTGGAATATTGAGTTTGATCATAGTGGAAATTTTATATTATTTGCCAATGACTCAAAAGTCATAATTTGGAATGTTCAAGCCAAAAAAATACAATTTGAAAAACATTTTGAAATTAAATTACCCTATAAAAAATTTGCAGTTTTGGATTACGGCACTAAAAAAATTGCAACGTTGAATCCAACCTTAAATGAAGTAATTACTATAGAATCTGTATTTAGAGATTCTCTCATTGTTACTAAACACTCGAGAAGTAACTACTTGACTGGCAAAATCTCTGAACAGCTTATACATCAGCAAAACAATTCATTAGCCAACGCCTACAATGTAAAAAAAGAAATTCTTATAACCTCTGATTTGCGTCTTGATGACCAAAATTTGCTAAGAGTGGCACTTGGGGAATATGACAATCCCAACTATTTAGATAATACAGTAAGATATTGGGATGCAAAATCTGGAAAAGAGGTTAAAACATTAAATAGAAATAATAATAATATTCGAACAATTTCATGCGCTTCACTAAATGAATATCCGACTATTATTAATCCAGGAGGAGGAGGCACAAGAATATCTGATAGTAAATTGTTGCATCCAATGATAAGCACATGGAATTTAAAAGATGCCAAAAAACAAAAATTAATCGATGGAGTATTTAATTTTAGTATGACCAATAACTCAGGAACTTTAATAATGGGTAATTCTGCTCAAATTGCATATCAAAGAGTTTCTGACAAAAAATTAATTCTTCCTGACCAAAATAAAATAAAAGTAGTTTTAAATCAATTGGCGAGTATACAGCAATGCTGCTTTGCATCCCTCGAAGAATAATATTGTAGTGAGTGAAGACGGATTGACTGCAGGTAAACCAGGTGAACTTGAGATGATGGAAGGAGGCAAATTAACCAAATATAACTTGATGGATTCGTTGGTTGCAATAACTAGTACTCAAATTATGCCAGATACCATTTTTGCTGATTCTACATTTCTGGACGACGATGTTTTTGTTTCTAGCGCATTTCAACTTGGACATATCACCTACAATGCAAACGGAGATAAAATTCTAGCTTACGGCCCCTTAAATATCTATGTCTTAGCCTCAAATAATTTGGAGATTATGCATATAATACCTCATGAATATGTGAATTGTATACTAGATGAAAACCTGACTTTAAACAATATTGAACCAATAACAAGAAATAATAAAGATTGGATAGCTTTTTACAATGGAAGTGGAAAAATAGTTATTTGGGATATTAACTCTGGAAATATGATTAAAAAACTTGATGGTTATCCTCCAATTAGTTGTAATGCTGATGGAAGTCACATGATCTACAAGAACTTTAAAGAGGACCATTCAATACTTGAAATATTTGATCTGAAGGCAATGAAAACAAATGCAATAATAACGGATATCAACCCGACATTGCATTCAATTGAGTTTATTCCTAGCACAAATTATTTTTTAACAGCACATAAAAATGGGATCATGACAATTTATGATTTTATAGATGCAAAGAAGAAATTTGATTTGATTGATTTGGTCAATGAAGATTATGTAATAATAAATCCAGAAGGTTACTACAAAACAAATACTAGAATATCTCAACATTCGATTGCTTTTAAGAACCTACATGACATTTATCCGTTAGAGCAATTTGATCTTAAATATAATAGACCAGACATTGTCATTGAGGGATTAGGAATTGCAGATAAATCAATTGTAAAATTATACCACAAGGCTTATGAAAA
>CAYTVR010000370.1:0-6486 GCA_964441245.1 uncultured Saprospiraceae bacterium
TTGATGTGTTCTATAATGATTGCTTCTCTAGGTTTGGATTTGAATTCTCCAGCCGTGATCATTGGCGCCATGTTGATCTCTCCTTTGATGTCTCCAATATTGGGTGTCGGCCTAGCCATCGGGATCAATGACAAAGCTACCTTTTGGGCATCTTTACAACATTTTGCTGTTGCGATTGCCATTGCCATCATTACGAGTACCCTTTACTTTTGGTTGACTCCTTTCGGAAATGAAACCAATGAAATTATTGCGAGGACCTCTCCTACTCTACTCGATGTTCTGGTTGCCTTTTTTGGAGGATTAGCTGGTATTATTTCAGGATCTCGAAAAGATAAATCCAATGCTATTCCGGGTGTAGCCATTGCCACTGCTTTGATGCCACCACTTTGCGTAACCGGTTATGGTTTGGCTAATGGAAATTGGACTTTTATGTTTAATTCATTCTATCTCTTTTTCCTCAATGCTACCTTTGTAGCAATGGCAACTTATTTGATTGTTCGGTTTTTAAAGTTTCCACAAAAGGTGATTCCGGATGGACAAGAAGCTCAAAAAACGAGGTGGATGCTGACGGCATTTGGATTATTAATGATCATTCCTAGTGCACGAATTTTACTGGGGGTCTTAGATAAATCAAACCAAGATAAAATCGTTAATGAATTTGTTGAAAGTAATTTTCCTTACGCAATTCATGAAATCGAAAGAAGCAATCATACGGATTCGGTAGAAATTCGATTACTGATGATCGGACAATACTTTGAGCAAGATTCTATTCATTATTATGAAAATCTCTTAGCTGAAAGAGGCGCTAGAAATTTCCAATTGACCTTTTTACAAGATAGTACTTCTCGTAAAGCCATCGAAAGATTGGCCACTACTCAAGCGACTTCACAGGCTAACTATATGAAACTCGCCGAAGAATCCAACCGAATAAAAATCAATAAAGACCAAGAGATTTTACAACTTTCTTTACGAGTCGATGAATTGACTTGCGACAGCACTTTATTCAAAAATTTAATGGAAGAGATTAAAGTGTTATTTCCAAATCTTGAATCAATCAGCTTGTCTAAAAGTTCCAATACTGCTGACTTAAAAAATGGTACACAATCTAGTGTTCCCATTCTGATATTAAATTGGAATAACTTATTTGAAAAAGCTAAGTATCGATCTAAAAAAGAAGAGGCTGAAACGAAATTAGCGAATTTTATTAAGGTACGTGTTGGCTTGGATACGTTGAAGATTGTAGATTGATTTTGAAACTAGAATGTTGAAGTCCTCTCGATTTTTTACGATTTATTTTGTTAACGCTTTTGTCCATTTCTCGATCATTTCTTCCACTACCTATTAATATTTGTGGCTTCAAAATGTCGTCATAGCACACGGATTTTCAGATTACACAGATCGCGCAGATTTTCTCGACTAAGGTGTCATCTGTGTAATCTGCACAATCTATCTTCCATTTTCAGAACTAAAAGATAATCAATCTTAGAAATTTTTTAAGTATTCCTAAACATCAGAAGAACTTATATTTCTTCCATTTTCTTCCGGACTAGCGATGTGCAATAGTGACGCCTTTGGCGGAAGACCCGCGAAGAGATTTGGGGCAGGCTAAGGGGCCGAGTGAACAACGAGCTATGTAACGTAGCGACCGAAGGGAGGCCCATTATTAATATCCAATATCCATTAAATCAATGTCCAATACTCAATCGCCTTCTGACCTATTGAATGCTGATAGATTAAAAAATCGTAAAGTCTACTTTGTCACCAATACCGATGCCTTGGGTATCACAATAACCTCCAGGGACTTCTAAAACGTATTGAGCGTCTTCGGTAGAAGGTAAAGAAGCTTCGGATAATGGTTGGGCATTTTTGTGCATACTTACTATGGTTTTATCGCTTTTGATGTAAATGATATCCAATGCGACATAAGTATTTTTCATCCAAAAAGATTGCGGCTCATCTCTATCTGAGGGGAATAACATCCCCGTTCCTTGGGCCATAAATCGACGGTGCATCATGCCTTGCTGACGCTCTTGATCCGTCCCTGCTACTTCAATGTCAATCAATTGAATAGGCGTGGTTCCATCTGCTTTGAAAAAGGTTAGTTCGCCTTCTTTTTTGAAATTAAGTGATGTGCTAGAAGCATTAGAAGTCGATGTTTGAGAGGTCTTTGGTGCTTTTGTCACTGATTTAAAATTAGGCATACTGGATAAAATAAAGGCAATCATAGCCAAAAGTAAGGCACCAACCATAAAGATATTTTTCCAACTTTTCTTTTGGTGTTTTCGTCTAATTGGTTGCTTGGGTTTGCTTGCTTTTCTTTTCTTAGTCATATTTTTATTATTAATTATGGTTCTTCAACAAATCTTAGGTGTTTAGACATTCTAGTAAAAATTCGTTGAAATAAGGTCTATTTTTTAGCGTTTTATAATTTAGCGTTTTTAAACAACTTGGTGATAAAAACTTTAGCTTTGCAATGTGAGTCATAAAAAATTAAACATTCTATTTTTAGCATCTTGGTATCCCAATCGAGTAGAACCTCAGGATGGTAATTTTGTCCAACGTCATGCTTTGGCTACGGCTCATTTTTGCCAAGTAGCAGCCCTGCATGTAAGGTCGGTAACAGATGTTGACGATTTTACCATTGAAAAAAAATGGAATCAAAATGTCCTTGAGGTCATCGTCTATTTTCCTAAGACGATAAAAATATTACCATTTATCAAGCTCCAAAGATATAAAAAAGCGCATTATCTTGGATATGAAGCCATTGTTAAAGAAATAGGTATTATTGATTTCGTTCAT
The DNA here is from genome assembly GCA_964441245.1 of uncultured Saprospiraceae bacterium. Classification (GTDB taxonomy): domain Bacteria; phylum Bacteroidota; class Bacteroidia; order Chitinophagales; family Saprospiraceae; genus JALZUU01. The sequence goes on from CAYTVR010000370.1 coordinate 2,800, forward strand.
TTAAACGTTTCCTACCCTGCTGGTATTTTTGCTCATGTGTTAAAAAGTAAATATCAAATTCCATTCCTTTTAACAGAACATTGGACGGTATTTCTGGATAGTAATCCAAATGAGTTTAGCGCTTACCAAAAATATATTGTACAACGAGTTGGTCGAGAGGCTTCAGCGATTTGTCCAGTTTCTAAAGATTTAGAAAAAGCGATGAAGGCGAAAGGGATTCAAAACCATTTCAAAGTGATTCCCAATGTCGTGGATACTTCTTTATTTAGCAATCTTCCGATAAGGAAAAAAGAAGGAAAGATTCGAATTTTACATGTCTCTACTTTATTTGATCCGCATAAAAATGTTTCTGGAATGCTAAGAACCATTGCTCAATTGAGTCAAAAAAGAAATGATTTTGAAGTCAAAATAGTAGGTAATGGCTTTGTGGAAGAGCATCGGGCTTTCGCCGAAAAATTAAATTTACCTCAAGGGCTTATTACTATCCAAGGAGAGACGCCTTATGAAGAAATTGCTCGTTTGATGCAAACACATGATTTGTTTTTACTTTTTAGCAATTATGAAAATCTACCTTGTGTCATCAGTGAAGCTCATGTTGCTGGCCTGCCTGTCTTGGCTTCGGATGTTGGGGGTATTTCAGAAATGATTGATGAGCAAAATGGAATTTTAACCACTCCTAAAGATGAATCTTTATTGCTTTCAAAGCTCAACTATTTAATGGATCATTTGGAAGAATACGATCGTAAAAACATTCGCGCAAAAGCTATTGAACGATACAGTTATCAGCAGGTCGGTCAACAATATTTTGATTTGTACACTCAACATCTAAAGACTAAAAGCCTTTGAGTTTTTTACAATTCATACAAACTTTTAGAGATCGAAAAGGCGGTTATATTCTTTTCGCATCCTTAGCGACCCGATTGGTGAGCTTTGTGGTTTCACTATTTATCATTCATTTACTGACGAAGGAAGAGTATGGTTATATTACCTATGCTTTTACGATCATTGCCTTTGTTCTACCCTTTATGGGGGCCGGAATTCATCAGGGTTTACTACGATTTGGAGCGCTTTGTAATTCTCAATTAGAGAAAAAATATTTCTTTCAATATTGTTTAAAACGAGGCTTATTATATTCCTCGGGTTTGATGTTAGTCTTGATCATCGTTACGCCTTTTTTTACGCAAGAACTCACTAGATCTTCATTCTATTTATATCTACTTAGTTTTCAATTTATTGGTTTATTGCTATTTGTGATGGTTGAAGTGTATGCTCGACTGTTGCATCTCAATTTGCTTTTTGCCAAAATGGAAATCGCGAGTAGTCTTTGTTTGCTGATCTTCAATGTGAGTCTTTGCTACTTGTTTGGTGGTCCCGGCTATATCCTAAGTGTGGTCAGTGTTCCGTTTTTATTGGGGCTTTTTTATTTTTTCAAACTCAAATTACATCATAAGATCGTTCCTCCGACGCTTCCGAATTTCGACACCAAAGCATTGATGAAGTATGGCTTGTATGTGAGCATCGGAAATGTGTTTGCTCAATTACTTTTCGCGGTCGATATTTTAATCATTGGGAACCTATTAAAAGAAGCAGAATTGGTTGCACAATATAAAGCGTCGAGTATCATTCCTTTTAATTTATTGATTTTTTCTAGAGCAATTTTGGCAACAGACTTTGTCAAACTTTCTAGAGCATCCAAAGACAATAAGGCTTACCTCAAAAGTTATTATTGGAATTACTTCAAAATATTTTGTGTGGCCTCTTTAGTAGTTCTTTTATTCTTTTATTTTTTCTCAGAAGAGGTACTACTCCTTTTCGGAAAAGAATATCAAACAGAGCCTCAGTTGATGTTTATCTTCGCATGCGGTATTGTTGGAGGAATGTTATTTCGAGTTCCATTAGGAAATTTATTATCGGCTATTGGTTGGCCCAAAACGAATGCTTTAATATCTGTAAGTGTTTTGTTATTGAATACTTTGGGTAGCTATTGGATGGTCCAAAAATATGGTATTACCGGTGCGGCATTGGTAACTTCTTCTTTGATGTGGGTATCGGGCTTGATGTGTTTGGGAGCTTTTCTTTATTTTTTAAAGAAAGAGGAAAAAAAGACGCCTAAATAAAGCGAACATCATTCCTTAGAGGAACAATGTTCGTGATTTTTTGGAGCTCCTTTAATAGGTAGCTTACAATTCCGTTTCTCGTTCTGAGAAGACGACTCCGTATTCTTTTAATTCTTCTAGTACCGGGTTGTACACTTCAGGCATGACCGGAATGTTGACCCCTTTTGAATTGATTTTTCCTTGCATCACTAGCTTGACAAAAATACCCATTGGGACACCAACCAATTTGGCCATAGCCGTTTTATTTTCATCTTCTCCTTTAAGAACTAAGGTAGAAGTAAGTAATTTTTTCTTTCCGTCTAAGGTATATTCAAATTCATGTTGCATGATAATCATATCCTTATCCTTTGGATTTAGACTCCATTTTTCCAACAATATTCTCTCTAACATCAATGCGGGAGTAGCTTGTTCAATTTTAGTTTTTTTCTTACGAAACAAACCAAGCCATTCTAACTTACTCATGACTTCTGAATCGATTTCTTCCCCTAAAAAATCTGCAATTCTTTCCTTAACAGAGCCTCCTTTACTAACTTTTGATCCTAAGTAAGCTTCCATTAAGGCCAAATAGCTTAGGTTTTCTGATTCTAAAATGGGAAAAGAACCATCAGTCAATCCAATTCGGATCAAAGCATCCCATGCATCACAAAAACCTATATTTCTCAAAGTTCCACGAAGAAGTGTTGGAATATCTTTTAGCCCATAAACATCTCGATATAGAAGCGAATCTCGATTAGCATACATTTCATATTCTCCCATACCAGCGATATTGACTTTCCAATATTGTTGGAATAAGCGATTGTAAGGAATGTATTTGTACTTACCATTTTCTAGGTACTGAGCAGTTCCTTGTCCAGCCAAAACTACATTTCTTGGATTCCAAGTAAATTTATAGCGCCAAGGGTTGTCATCACTTTCAGGAGCGATCAATCCACCGGTATACGATCGAAAGGCAGTCAGCTTTCCTCCTTTGGCTTTGATCTCATCAATTTTTTGCATTGCTGACATGTGATCTATACCAGGATCTAGTCCCATCTCACCCATAAATATCAATTCTCGATCTCTTGCTTCATCACCTAAGCGATACATTTCTTTGGACACGTAAGATGCGGTGATCAAATGTTTCTTAAGACGAATACAATCTTGAGCCACTTCTAAGTGTAAATGGGCAGGCAACAAGGATACGACTACATGAGCACGTTCGATCAATTCTCGACGATCATTCACCTTGGTGACATCGAGCCAAGTACTTCTACCATTAGGATGATTGTTGACTTTTCGAGCTGCCAATTCTGGATCCGCATCTGCTACTGTAACAAACCAACCAAATTTTTTCGCTTTTTCTAGAGTATAGGAAATCAAATCGGTAGCAGATCTACCTGCTCCAATCACCAATACGTTTTTAAGTTTTGTCAAGGTCAGTGATTTTAAAAATTAAAAAATCAATGGTTCTATATGTATTTATACTTATATAAATTTTCCTTTTGTAACAAGGAATAGTATAATCTCGTTAAGAGTATGTTTAAAATTTATTTTAGATTGAAAATCAATAATTTATGGTTCTGGCGAACTA
>CAYTVR010000371.1:0-6468 GCA_964441245.1 uncultured Saprospiraceae bacterium
TGAAGGCCAACACAGCCATATACAGTAATCGTCCCTCCTCCAAAAGTTTGATCAATACCAAGGCCAGGATCATCATAAGTTTCAAAACCTTCCCATACTACATTACCAACTGCATTAGTTGGAAAATCAGATATTCCTGCGGCGCTATAACTTAGGAAACCTCCAGAACCATAAGGATTATTACAGGTATTACTACCATCAGCTATTCCCGGCCTTAGATCTACACCAGCAATGTTAATTGCTGCTTCACTACACCAACTACCACCATTAGGATTTATTATTACACCATCCCATGCCAAACCGATAACTGTAAACTGTGATCCAAAAGAAATTGTTCCCGAAGAATTATCAGCATCTCCTATAGCTGCAGCTGTATTTATACCAGTAAGATTTAACACTACTGGAACAACTGCTGATCCATCCGCACAAGTTTGTGCAAAAGTCAAGGTATTTAAAAAACATAGTAAAATAAAAGAAAGAAATAGTGTAAATAATTTTTTCATAATTCTTATTTTTAGTTAGAAAATAGTTTTGCAAATTAATTCATTTTACTTTTCAATAAGTATAAATCGCCTTCTAAGTGTGTCAAAGTTATAGGCACACAATTACAAGGCAATTTTACACCTAAAAAAAAGGTGAACACCAACATCAATATAAATTAAAGAGAATTATCCAGAGAAAAGCTTTGGGTAGTTCATTGTATTGTAGAAGTTTAGTTAGAAAATAGAATACTTGATATAAATGTGATGTTTTAACTTAACAAACTTAAGTCAAAAACATGAAGAAAATCTTTTAGGTCTTCAATTTGGATGCACAGAAAAGTGATTGAGGCTTTATTGATAATTGTTACTAAAGTAACGAAAAAAAGTAGACCTAAAAAAATATTAAGCCTGTAAATATCCACTTTGCTTTAATTTTTTATCGCTTTTATGGGAAAAACCACCTCTTAACTTTCCTTATGAAAGATTTCTCCTTATTTAATTCGGATTAAATATTCTAGTAAAATCCTTCTATCTTTACCCTAATTACGTTAGTTTTCAATTTAAAAATAAAAATATACTTTGATACGCAAAATACTCTTTGGCCTTCAACTAAACGATCTTTCTTATCCAAAAATTAATCTTCCGAATAAAATAGGAATCCATTACTTCGGTCCAAAAAATTTATTGCTATTTTTAGAACAACACTTGGGCCTGAGTGGACATCCCAACAACAACGAATACCTTCGCATCGAGCAATATCGACAAGCCATGCTTCATTGGGAAGAGCAAAATTCAGCCTGCTTTTTTAAGGCTTCTTTTGCCGCTGATCAATTTGCAACAGCTACTGCCTTGCTCCAATTACGAGATGAATTATTATTGGCTGGTTGGAATTTTCAAATCAAAAAAGGTCAACCAAATCGTTTAAAAGATTTGGCTGGTATTGAACAATTATTTTCTGCTCATCATACTACGGATGAATCCATTACAAAGTCGCTAGAACTCCATGCTGGTTTTGCAGATCGCTTCATGGAGGTGATTAATAACCTTCCTACAAAACCAATAGATTTAGAAGAAATCCAACTGAACGAACCCTTAGATTTATTGCCTGCTCATTTTCAACAATTGTTCCGTATTTTCGAAAAACAAGGGGTGACCATTTCATCCATTCCTTTTAAAACCATAAGGGATAACAATGACTTGTCAAATTATAAAAAATCATTGCTACGACAACAAGATGCAGACACCAAATTTGATTTAAAAAACGATGGTTCACTGCTCATTATCAAATCCAAAAGAGAGACTGATGCGGCGGCTTGGCTCGCTCAATTTCTAAGACAAAACCCAAATTTTCAACCTGCTTGTTTGATCCCTGAAAAAAACAGAGCTTTAGATAACTCCTTGATTCAGGAGGGTTTACCAAGCCTCGGAATTCTTTCTGCTTCTTTGGCGCGGCCTAGTTTACAGATTTTAAAACTCATCCCTGCTTTCCTTTGGAATCCAATTGATCCATTCAAAATTTTGGAGTTTGTTTCCCTTTCGGTCAAACCGCTTGCTGATGATTTGGCCATTGAAATCGCTCGACAAATGGCACAGACGCCAGGGCTGAATAGCGATAATTGGTATTTCATGAAAATGCAATACTTCCAACAACTCGAAGAAAAAGCACAGAACGATAACACCATTGATGTCAACGGAATAAAAGAACAATTTCAATTTTGGTTTGAACGAAAACGATATGACTCCAGTAAGCGAGTTCCCAAGGAAGATGTCATCGAAATATTTGAATACCTTGCGAACTGGGCTTATGACGAATTTGATAATTCGAGCAAGAAAAATAATTCCTTAATGGTCTTGACAGGACAAGCGAGAAGAGTCGTTGATTTATTAGAAGTATTACCTCCTTCGATGAATTTCTTGACCGTTCTTGAGTTAGAAAGAATTGTTCGAACCATTTATGAACCTTCTCCAATTAAGTTCAAAGAACAAGAATTACAACACTTCCCTTACGTACATCAACCCAGCGCATTCATTGGCGATGTCGATCAGCTGATTTGGTGGAATTTTATTCAAAATGAAAGGGATCATTTTTTCTCCAGATGGTATCCTTCAGAGATTCAATTTCTTGAAAAAGAAAAAGTTCGTTTGCTCAATCCTAAGAACGAAAACGCCTTGTTACTTTGGCAACGACCAAGACCGTTTTTACATTGTCAAAAACAAGCCATCCTCATCATTCCAGAAATGGTCAATGGCTCAACCGTTTATACACACCCACTTTATGATGAACTTGAAGCTTGCTTTAATAATTTGGAAACCATCACCTTCAACTTGGACTCAAAAATCGGACAAGCTGCTTTTGAAAAACATTTTAAAACACCTCAACTCATTGAACTCGAAGCCAAAAAACTGGGTAGCCCAAAAGCTTTTATTGAAATAAAATCAGCAGAAAAATTGGGACAAAACGAGAAGGAAAGCTTTAGTAGTTTGGATGCCCTTTTTTACTATCCTTATCAATGGGTATTTCGACATAAAATTAAATTAAGAAAGTCTTCCATTCTTAGCATTGTAAAAGACATTACTCTGATGGGAAATCTATCTCATCGATTTTTTGAATTGATGTTTGATAAAAAAGAAAACAATGATATTTATAATTGGGATCGATCAGATGTATATGAATGGATTGACTCCAAAGCTAAAAACTTATTATCAAAAGAAGGAGCGGTCTTACTCATGTATGGTCGAGAACCTGAAAAGATTGCCTTTCTTAATCGAGTCAAATATGCTGCTTGGAGTTTGATTTCGATGATTCGAGAAAATGGATGGACAGTAAAAGATACGGAATCCAGATTACATGGAAAATTTTCCAACATAGAGATGAAAGGAATTGCAGACTTAGTGTTAGAACGCGGGGATGAACTAGCCGTGATTGATTTAAAATGGAGAGGAGCTTCTCGTCGAAAAATGATGATCAAAAATGAAGAAGATTTACAATTGGTCATGTATTCCCGCTTATTAACGGAAGACGATTCTTGGGCACATACTGCTTACTTTATTTTGGAAAATGGAAGTATGATCAGCCGAAATGAACTCGCTTTTAAAGATGCGATTCCCGTAGCGCCTAATAGTCAGCATGAGGAAATCAATCAACGAATTTATGAGATGATGGAAAAAACTTACCAGTGGCGACTCCATCAACTTAATGCTGGTAAAATAGAAATCCGAACCGCACAAACAGCTCAAGAATTGGAAGAAATTTACGGCGACGAATTGATTGAAATACTAGAAATGCGTAGAGAAAATGCGATGTTCGATGATTATCGGACTTTGATCAACTTAGTTTCTTAGTGGCTCAGAAAATTTATTGTTTTCCCTTGAAGTTACCCACCTTTGCATTAGCTAAAACACTCTTAGCGTAATTCCCATAAGCTTTGCACAATACGAGAATAGCTAAGGTGATCCATCTATCGAATACGATATATCACCTGCTCCAGATAGCTATCGGGATCATAAAATCAATAAAATATTCAATTCACCCAACCCTTTCTACAAAGTCTCCCGTCTACCCTAGTAGAAAATTATTTTTATCACCAATTAAGCTAAAGATTATGAAATCTAATTTGTTAAATATTTTTATTTTGGTTTTGATCGCAAGTGCTTTCCAAAGCTGTATGAAAGACAAATGTGATCGTGAAGTGACTTATATCAAATCCATTCCTGTATATCATAGTTTTGAACAGATAAGAGCAGAAATAAAATCAGATACTCCTCGATCATTGGTTCGTCCAGGTAAAATTTATTTCTACGAAAATTATATTTTCATTAATGAAATTCGAGAAGGGGTTCACATCATAGACAATAATGATCCTGCGAATCCTCAAGAAGTTAGTTTCATCCCCATCCCTGGGAATATAGATATCGCTATTCGCGGAAATATTTTATATGCTGATAATTATACGGACCTCATTGCTATTGATATTTCAAATATTCAACAAGTTAGATTGGCTAGAAGAACGGAGGATGTTTTTCCTAATTTTGGGATTACAGCGGAAGGTGTCTTAACCCATTATAAGTATGAAGAAGTCACCGAAACCATCGATTGTACGATCAATCAGAGAAATTGGATTGATCAAAGAGGAGTAGAGACCCTTCCAGCTAATAGTCTTCAAGGTCTAGATTTCGCTTCAAGTAGTCCTGAATTAGGAAGCACCTTTGCCAAGAGCGCTGATGGTTTAGGAGGTTCTTTTGCCCGATTTACTATTTTTGATCAATACTTATACACTGTCGATCAAAATAATTTGAATGTTTTTGATATCTCACAATTAGATCTTCCAGAAAAAGTCAGCGAGATCTCTGTTGGTTGGGGAATTGAAACCATTTATCCTTTCAAAGGTCATTTATTTATTGGGGCCAACAATGGAATGTCTATTTACGATTTAGTAGATCCTAGTCAACCAGCTTTCGTTTCGCAATATTGGCATTGGACAGGCTGTGATCCAGTTTTTGCTAAAGACGATTATGCTTACGTAACCATCCGAACAGGGACCGATTGCAATGGCGGAGTGATCAATGAACTACAAGTTATTGACATCGCAGATATTCGGAATCCATTTGAAAAAATATCTTTTGACATGGAAAATCCTCACGGAATTTCTATCAGAGAAAACGCTTTGTATTTATGCGAAGGCGATAGTGGCTTAAAAGTTTTTGACATCGAAAATCCTTTGATTTTGAATCAACATCAATTAGCACACTTGGATGATTTTGCAGCTTATGATGTCATTAATATTCCTGGTGATCGCAAAATTTTATTACTGGTAGGAAATGATGGCTTTTTCCAATTTGATGTAGAAGATCCTTCGAATCCAAAGAGAATCAGTCACATTCCAGTAACGGTACAATAATTATTTAATTATAAAAGACTAAGATTTATCTCAAGAAAACTGATTTAAGTTGAGATAAATCTTAGTTCTTCTCTTTTAAAAATTTCAAACAATAGATATGTTTATTCAACGATTTTCCATCTTTCTTTTTATTTGTCTATGGTCACTTTCTTTAATCGCTCAAGACAAAGTAAACTACCAATATCTATATTTAAAAGACGGATCTTTCCTGAAAGGAAATCTAGTAGAAGAGCGTACAACTATTATGAAATGGCAGTTGACCAATGGAGATATTGTTCCTATTGCGATGACACATGTAGACCATATTCAAAAAGCGAAACAGAATTGGGTGGTTTTTCCAGATGGTAAAATAACGCCAGAAAAAGGAAATTATCATATTTTCACGACGGGTGTATTAGCTGGTAAAGGAGGGGAATTCCAAGAAAATCCGATCGGTGCTAATCTTTTTCACTTTATAAAAGGAGTCAAGTTCAATCAATTTTTAGCAGTAGGCATTGGAACAGGTTTGGATGTTTATGATCATGAGTTTGTTCCAGTTTATTTGGATATTCGTGGCGATATATTGAATCAATCCATTACGCCTTATTATGCACTCAACGCCGGTTATGGGTTTTCATTTGATATGTCAGGTACTAGAAGCGATCTCAATTATAAAGGAGGCATGTTGGTTCATCCTGCATTAGGTATTCGTTTTTCTTCGCGAAAAAGAGTTGCTTATCTTTTAGAAGTTGGCTATAAATTTCAACATGGAAAAATAGAATATAAAAACCGAGAAATTACAGATAAATTGACCTATAGAAGATTATCCCTAAAAGCTGGTATTGCATTTTAATCCAATTTTATCAAAAACTATTCTTTCTTTAAAATATAAAAAAATGAAAATCTTCAAATCAACATTTCACATAGTTCTAATTGGACTTATTTTATTTTTATTTGCCTGCGAAAAAAACGAATGTGTCAAATGCGATCTAGAACCAGATCCAGGATTAGGTAAAGCACATTTCCCTAAATATTATTTTGATAAAGAAGAACAAAAATGTAAAGAATTTATTTGGGGTGGATATGATGGAGTAGTCCCTTTTGATACC
>CAYTVR010000372.1:0-6467 GCA_964441245.1 uncultured Saprospiraceae bacterium
TGATTTTGGCTTTGTCCAAGCAGGTACAATCGGAAATATCGTTTGGTTAGATGAAAATAGCGACGGTATCATGGACGCAGGTGAACCAGGTATTCCAGGTGTAGTCATAGAATTACAAGATGGTACTTGTACGAGCGGCTCAACTTGTCCAACGACAATTACAGATGCAAATGGAGGATATATTTTTAATAACGTAAGTCCAGGAAATTATACGGTAAAAGTATTATCGAATGTACCAACGGGATTGAATGCTATTTTCGATGAAGATAGTGGTACGACAAGTCCAAATATGGAAACAGCAGTCAGCGTGACTTCTGGAGGAGAATATGAAACGGCGAGTTTTGGCTATAACTACGTTACTAAATCGAATACAGATGCACCAGCGATGTCAGATACAGGAGCTTTAGGGAGTCGAATTTGGAATGATGCGAATAGCAACGGCATGCAAGATATTGGAGAATCAGGAATTGCGAATGTAACGGTCACCTTGATGTCAGATGGAGATCAAGATGGTATTTATACAGCGCTTACAACAACGACAACGGATGCTTATGGAAATTATATATTCGATGATATAACACCAGGAGCCTATGTTGTAGAAGTAACAGAAGGGGATATTTCAAGCGCTGGATTTACGACTGTACCAACAGGTGATCCAGATGGTGATGGTGATAATATTTCAGATCCAGTTGTGATTGCTCCAGGAGATGTTTGGTTAGGAGGAGACTTTGGTTATACCTCAAGTGGTACACCAGCAGATATCGGAAGTACAGTGTTTGTAGATGTGAATGGCAATGGTACATATAATTTGGGAACGGATATTCCCATGGTTGGTGTAAGCGTAGCATTGATCTTAGATGCGGATAGTGGAAAAGATTGGGACCCCGGAGAAAAAGTAATGGCCACGAGTCTTACGGGATCAGATGGAACCTATTTATTCCCTGATTTGCCAGCAGGCGATTATGTAGTAGCGATCACGGATGTCAATAATGTTGTCAACCAATTGAGCTTGAGTGTTGATCCAGAAGGAAGTGTAGATGGAGTGAGTGGAGTGAGCTTAGCAGCGACTGATAATTTAGTTCAAAACTTCGGTTATGTACCCGCAGGCCATGATGGGACGACGGGTTTTATTGGTGATCAAATTTTCTTAGATGCCGATGGAAATGATGCCTGGAGTGCTGGTGATACTGGCTTGGAAGGCGTAGAAGTACAGTTGTTAGATGGAGTAGATGATTCTATTTTGTCCACTACAAAAACGGATGAAAATGGTCGTTATTTCTTTGGCGCTTTAGCAGCAAATGATTACAAAGTAAAAGTGATTGCGAGTAGTTTACCCGCAGGTTTGACTCCGAGTGTAGATCCAGATGGAGGAGCACCTGCAACGAATGAATCGGCCAGTTTTGCATTAGCCTCAGGAGCCAGTAATTTGACACAGGATTTTGGCTATAAAGCCACAACAGCAAGAACGATAGGAGGAACGATTTGGGAAGATGTAGATGCAGACGGAGAGTTGATTTCAGATGCAACAGAGACCAATCGATTTGAAGGTGTAACAATAGAATTGCTTGACGCAAATGAAAACATTCTATCAACGACGACGACTTTAGCCGATGGTACGTATACCTTTACAGGAATTCCATCTGGGACTTATACCGTAAACATTACAGATGAGAATAAAGCCTTGTCTCACTACTGGCACGGACCAATTAGTGGAAGTGATAATGAAGCCAATATGCTTAGTGTAGATGCGAGCACAGGAAATGTTGTAGGTGTTGATTTTGGATTTTACAATAAGGGTGCAAGTCTTGGAAACTTAGTTTGGTTGGATACTAATCAAAATGATGCACAGGACTTGGGAGAGCCTGGTTTACCAGGAGCTAAGGTGACGTTGTCCATTGATTATGATGGAGGAGGAGCTGACCTTACGGTGAGTACGATTACCGATAATGATGGATCATATTCTTTCAATAATTTATTATTGGATGAAGATTATAATGGAGATGGTGTAGGAACAGAGCCTACCTATTCAATGGAGGTGACCCTTCCCGATTCTGATATGAATATGGTGTACATGGCGACTACTAATGATCTTGCGGGTGGAAATGATATGATGGATTCAGATTTACATACGGGGCAATCTGCTATGCCTGTTCAAGGACGAACGCAAGTCAATAACCTTACTGATCCAACTGCTGAAACGATGGCTGCTTCGATTGATTTTGGATATCAATTAGATTGTATGAGTCCTTCGATGGAATACGCAATTACTGCGGATGGATCTGATGGATCAGCGACACAAACAACGGATTATTTTAAGTCAACAGGAAATGGAATGATGCCTCATACGAAGGAAACGCAAAAGAATGGAAGTATTCAAAGTTGGACTTATTGTGAGATTGGAGATTGGAGATATTATTATCACCCACAAGATCCAAACGAATATTTATTTGCGATTGAAATGGGTACCAATACTACAGAAATTGAATATATCGAAATCAGAGTAGATGACAATGCCACTGATCGCTATGCTGCAGGAGCTGAAGATGCTACTTTCGTAATGATGCGTGATTGGGCCATCAAAACAGTGGGAGATGCCGCTTTAGATGCACCAATTAATATTCGTTTTTACTTTCCTCCAAATGAGTTTAAACAAATGTATGATGCAGCAGTTGTTCAAGCCGCGACATGGGGCGTAAGTGTTCCGGATGTTTCACAGGTGCAATGGTTTATGAACAATGATTTTGATCCAGATACACAGATCAATGAAGATGGTACGGACTTAACATCAAGTGCAGGATACTCAGACATAACAACTACTGAAGCAGCTACAACTACTGCAACTGGTACGAATACTGCGTTATCGTCAACCGAGGAAAATAATAAAAACCATATTCAGTTTGATGGCCTCAATAATGTTTTAGGAGGTACGGCTTTTATCCAAATCAATCGAACAGCATTGCCTGTTGAGTTGATGCAGTTTACTGGTCGAGTGTTAGAATGTAATACCGTATTGCAATGGACATCTGCCTCTGAGCAAGAATTTAGTCATTATGAACTAGAATGGAGTGGGAACGGACAAAACTATCAACTAGTCACTCAATTAAAAGGAACTGGAGGAACCATGAGTCAAAGTTATGAGTATATAGATAAGGCTGCATCTCGTGATAATTATTACCGATTGAAAATGGTTGATGAAGATGGATCTTTTGAATATTCTAATGCTGTTTATTTAGAAACGGATTGTGATGATGGAAACAAATTAACGATTTATCCTAATCCAATTATGAAGAACGGCGGCTCTATCAATGTGAAATTTTTCGCGAAGAGATCATCTGAACAAATTGCTCTAATTGATATGGCTGGACGAATACTTAGAGTGTTAAACGTTAATACTGAATTGGAATGGAACACCTTATTGATTGATATTAATAATTTACCCTCAGGTAATTATCACATCAAACAATTGGGAAGCAGAAATGGAAAAATGTTGGTGATCCAAGAATAACTAAGAAATTTTGAACTCTTTTTGAATATCGACTCTCTTTGCCAACTGGTCTGTGTATCAGTTGGCATTTTTTTAATTACAACCAATTGTCTTACCAACAACCAATTAAGGCAATTTGAATACTGGGTTATAAATAATTCCAATGTCATTATTCCACGGATCTTTAACTGTTGCGACCATTAGTTCTCCTCCAACATTGGTCGGGACTTCATGCTCTGTAGCACCTAAGTCAATCAAGTGTTTGTAAACCTCATGAATATCTTCGACACCCCAATAAGATAAAACATTGGCTGATTTTTTCGTCTTTGGATTTTCGTCTGGAAGTAATCCTAATTCATATCCTTGAATATTGAAGCCGACATAAAATACTTCATCAAAATAAGGGCTTGTTTTAAACGCTTTTTCATACCAAATTTTGGCTTGGTTTAAATCACTTACTTTATAAATGGTAGTTCTGAGTCCGAGCATTTTTTTATTTAAAAATATAAAGTGTTTCGCAAAAAATAGATTCTGGAAGATGCCTGTTGGTGTTTTAAATAATAGGATTTTTTTTTGCTAAAAATATTAATGAAAGATCAATTCTGATTCACATGCTGTAAAACTTCTGACCAGAATTCATTAAAACTTCTTTTGGGTTTGCTACACAAATAAACGGTCGTTCCATAACTTCGAGAATGAATGTTTTCAACCTGACCAATATTTTGAATGATGGAAAATAAGGCCGCTACGTCTTCGCCCAATTCATCATTGATATAAATGAAATATTGAATTTCTGGATCAAAATGCTTCGGTGCCCAATATCGAAAGTTGTCACTAAAACTAATCGCTTCAGGAAGATTAAATTGTTTTCCAATAATAGAAATGGCTCCTGCTTGACCATAGTTTTCACCATAAATAATACATTTGCTTTTTTCTGGAACTTGTAGATATGCTTTGTTGACAATACGAGTTAGTTCCGTCCAACCAATTTGATCGGCATAATCTTGTGGCAGAGAATGAATACTTCCATCTTCAAATTGGCGGCCTAATATTATGCCATAGTCCTTTTCTAAAGTTTGAAAATATTGAACTAGCTTTTCTGTTTCATAAATAGGAATTCCAAAAGGAAGAATCAGTAGAGACAAACCAAAAATTAAAAAAGGAATGGACCAAAGAAAAAATCGATGCTGTACTTTTTGTTCTATAAAAATCGCACCGGCGCCCAATAAAATAGGATAAATTCCCATCGCATAATAAGCTTTTCCTCTAAGGATCAACAAGATCAAAATAACAAAGATAATTGCAAAAATAAGAGGTCGATATCTTTTCTCTTGAGATAAAAAAACAAAACCAATAAAAATGATGGGTGTAGCCCAAAAAGGCATAATCAAAAGATCCAGAAGAATATTGAGTCGATTAATATTGACCAATTGAGTCTCATTTAATTCTGACATATGATTGATGACCGGTAATCCATTTGCCATTTGCCAAATCAAATTTGGAAGAAAAATAACAAGGGCAATACCGAGACCGTAGTAAAGAAATTTATTTTTAAAAATATCTAGTCGGCCTGAAAATAAAAAAGATAGTAATAAAGAAATAACTAAAAGAGCAACCAAATATTTATTCAACATGGCAATACCAACGATGCCACCAAGGATTAATAAATATTGGTCTTTTTCTGTTTTTAAAAATTTAAGAACATAATAGAAAAGAAGTGTCCACAAAAACAAGTCAATACAAACCGGTTGAAATAAATGAAAAACTCGAATAGCAAACGGCATAGAAAGAATGGCAATGCCAACTAATATTTGTGCAAAGGATTGACCACCTAATTCCTTGGTCATTTTTGCGCAAAGCAAAAGAAAGAAGCCACTTAAAATTGCGGGAAAAATTTTTGCCGACCATAATGAAAAACCGAAAATGGATTGCATCGCTAAAGCAATCCATCCAGTAAGCGGAGGTATACTCGCATAGCCAAAAGCTGGATGTTGTCCTAACGAAAAATAAAGCAATTCATCGCGATGGAATTCGAGTTGCCCATAAAAGTACAGATGGAATGCTACTTTGATGATGGCCAGTAAAAAGAGGAAGATTGATGTTGACTTCATTAGAATTTTAGCTATAGCTAAATGAATAATTTATAATCTATACAAATCTAATAATAATGACTATCAACTACTAAACAAAATTTTAGTCATTTGTTATCCCGACCTTCGGTTCCCCCAAACGGCTGGACTTCGATTGCTTGCTGGTCCTTAGTCTACCTTAATACTTGAAAAATAGATATGCTATTCTGCGAACTGATAACCAATCACTAATTACAAACAACTAGAAAGACTATAGTCGAGCTAAAAAGATTGTTTTTAAAAAACAGCAAAGAGAACCAAAGAAGAAACAAAACCCGTTAATGCTAATAAAGTAGTCATCATTGTCCAAGATTGAAAGGTTTGTTTTTCGGTTAAACCGAGATATTGTTTGACCAGCCAAAATCCACTGTCATTGACATGAGAAAGGATAGATGCACCTGAGGCGATGGCAATTACAAGAGCAGCTAATTGACCTCCAGACAAAGAGGTAGCGACTAAAAGTGGTGCGACCAATCCCGCTGAAGTGATCATCGCAACGGTTGCTGATCCTTGTACAATACGAACCAAGGCGGAAGCGACAAAAGCAAAAATAATCAAAGGTAAACCCATGTCAGTCATGGACTCTGCCATCATTTTTCCAGCGCCTGTGTTGACCAATACTTGTTTGAAAACACCACCTGCTCCTGTTAATAAAATAATCGTTCCCGCAGGTGCCATAGATTTGGTCGTAATGTCTAAAAGTTCTTGAGCACTATATCCGCGACCAATACCCAAGGTATACCAAGCGATCAAATTCGCAATAATTAATGCTGAGAAGGGATGACCAATTAAAGCAATGAAGTTTTGTAATTCTTTATTTGAAACTGGAATCAATCCAGACTTTACCATAGTTG
>CAYTVR010000373.1:0-6466 GCA_964441245.1 uncultured Saprospiraceae bacterium
TTAGATTCCACTCGCTTATTGGCGAGAGCAGCTTTAAAAGAGGCAATAACCTAAAAGACGACTGCGGCTGTAGTCCATAAAAAAAGAGGTATGCAAAGTAAAGATGAACCAGACATTATAAGCTTTCTTTCAAAGTATGCTTCTGTACCTAAAGCATTAGCGGAGGTTATTTTAAAATACAGTAACATAAAACAACTAAAAAAAGATACCATTATCTTAAGAGATGGACAAATAGCCAATGAATGTTTTTTCATACTAAAAGGTTGTATGAAAAGATATTACTTAATGGATGGAGAGGAAAAAATTACGGGATTCTACACAGAAGGCCAATCCATTACTCCAGTAAGCTATGTAAAAAAAACACCTTCCAAATATTATATATCAACCATTGAAAATACAATCGTTTCGTTTGGAAATCCAGATTCTGAAAATGAAATTTATAAGGTGCATCCCGAGTTAGAATCATTTACACGAATATTAGAAGAAAAATTGATGGCTAACAAAATTGAGGAATTTGATGAATGGATGAATCATAATCCCGAAGAAAGGTATCTGCTATTAATTGAAAAAAGACCTGATTTAATCCAACGGGTTCCTCAATATCAAATCGCAAATTACTTAGGGATTAGACCACAATCGCTAAGCAGGATTCGAAAAAGATTGGGAAAATAGAAGCTGTTCAAAATAAGTCATTTGCCTTCCTTTTGCTCTACCCTTAGAGGAAATCCACCCGCTGAAACAGTTTGAACAGCCTTGAAAAATAGTTGTAGATGAAAACCATTTGTTAACCCAGGTGAATGAATCTCAGTTCATAGGTTCCTAAATTTGTATTATTAATTAATCAAGTTTAAACCTTAAAAAGATGAGAATTATCAGCATAATTTTATTCCTAGTTTTAGGACACCTACAACTATTTTGTCAGCAAACCGAACTGCCAAAGCTTAGCGATAAAAACGATTACAAATTTTCCATATCTACGGTTTTGTGGACATTTACTAACTTTGGTAAGCCAGAAACGAATACCCATCACTACGAAATTCGGGGGCGTTACTATCTTAGCCCTAAAGATGCTATTGGTATTAAAGCGGCTACTTGGAAATTATTTGCCCCAATGGGAATTCCGCTTTGGTCAGATCAATTATTAAATGAAGAATCATTTTATCCAGGAAGAATTAGAGAGTCAGGGGTAGGGTTCACCTATCAACGTAAGCTTTGGAAAGGACTGTTTACCACCTTGGAAGTATTACCTTTATTCACCACCTATATAGATGCAAATAAAACAAAAGTAGGAAATGGATTCAAACTGTATAATTCCTATCATTTAGGATATCATATCCCACTGTTTAAAAAAGGAAGGTTTTTTATTGAGCCACAATTACATGTAAATCATTGGCCAATTAATTCAAATGTACCACAAGAATTTCAAGTGGAAGAAGCCAAGTGGAACAATTATTTTTTCATTGAGCCCAATATATATATCGGTTTTAAATTCTAAAAGTATGAATCAAAAAGTAGTTGAAAAATTCAAACTTTATTTTGCCGAGATGGATTTTGATGACGATTCTATTTTAAGGGAAATATATTCAGATGATATTATATTCAAAGATCCGGTCCATGAAATAAAGGGTTTAGAATCCCTCATTCAATACTTCAATAAATTAAATGAGAACTTGATTGAAGGCGCCTTTCATTTCACAGACGAATCTATTATTGATAATAAAGCCTATCTAAGTTGGGAAATGAACCTAGCCTTAAAAAGACCAAAAAAGAAGGTTAAAGCATCGGGGATTTCAGTACTTAACTTTGGACAAAAAATAACTACACAAAGAGATTACTTTGATGCAGGAGAATTGTTTTATGAGAACATCCCCATATTCGGTGGATTGATTCGGTTCTTAAAAAAGAAAATAGCTAACTAAAAAAATTGCTCGATGCCTAAGTATTTACGCTCTTATTCGAGAGTCGAATATTAGAGCAAAAAACTTAACAAGGTGTTTACATCTCCACATTCCGAATGGTAGAACAGGCTTATAAAATTTGACGAAAGTCCGAGAAATAAAATTTACTCTGCTTCCAAAATTTTACTTTTAGTTTTTCTACAAATTCACTTGGCTTTAGAAAGGGGCCCATTCTCAACAATTAAAAAAAGGAATAATGGAAAACAATCATGTAATTTTAAATGACAAAAGAAAGTTGGGATATTCAGAATATGGTATCAAAGACGGATACCCCATAATCTATTGCCATGGGTCTCAGAGTTCAAGATTAGAAATGCATTATGATTTATCATTTGCAGTTAACAACAAGCTAAGAATAATTTCGATGGATAGACCTGGACATGGAGATTCCGATTTCAACCCCAATGGAAGCATCCTTAGTTTCGCCAATGATACCAACCAACTGATTGAGAAATTGGGAATAAAGGAATTTTCAGTTTTAGGAATGTCAGCTGGTGCTCCATTTGCCATGGGAATAGCAAATCTGCTTAAGCAAAAAACGAAAAAACTGGGAATTGTTAGTGGTTTTGCTCCTATCAATAATGAAACAAATAAAGCACTAAGCAAGGAAGTAAGTGTCTTATTAAAAATGGCTAAGTCCTTTCCAATCTTTTTAAAACTAATGTTGAAAATCCAACATCGTCAACTTAAAAAGAATCCAAAATCAGCATTGAAAAATTTCTTAAAGATAATGAGTGCTCCTGACCAAGAAATATTGAAAAATGAATCTGTTATGAACATAATAGAACGTATGTTTAAGGAAGCATTTAAAAATGGGTCTAAAGGAGTCTATTATGAAATATCTAAAATATTGGTTCAAGATTGGAAATTTCAAATGAGTGATATTAGGATTCCTACTTTTATCTGGCATGGGAGTGATGACAACAATGTACCAAAAGAATGGGCAATGATGACGAACAAAGAAATTCAGAATAGTCAACTAAAAATATTTCCAAACGAAGGACATTTAATCATCTTCAAAAATGCAGAGGAAATATTCACTACCTTAAAAAAGAATGAAAAGGAAAAAATCTCTAGTTTATCTAAAACCTTTTAGTTCGAGTCGTAAGTCGGCTTCTTCCACTCGATAGTTTAAGCATCCATCATTTATTAAACAACTTCTAAAATAAACAAACACAAAAAATGAAGACTATCAATTTTTCATGCCTCTTTATCTTGGATCAAAATATAAAAAAGAAAATAATAACTTAGCTCTTGGGCCACTTGATTATGACACTTTAGAAGGCCTTGGCATTGATATTAGATAAAGAAGGTGTTTACATTTTTACACTTTCGTGAAATTTGTCTTTTTTTCACTAACCCACACCACAAATAAAAATGAAAATATTTACCCCCATCCTAATTCTATTTATTATAGCTTGTTCAATTCAGTTTTACACAGCTTGTAGTAATGCGGTAGATGAAGATGTTTTTGATATTAATTTTAACACCGATTACGGAGAGTTCTATGAAATAGAAAATACTGAAGAGACTAATTACTTCAAAGCTTTAAAGAATAACTTATTTTTCTATGCATTTCATTTTGACACGAACAACAACTACACCTTCATGCATAGTGCTTCCTATTATATTCAAAATTCAAAAGAGATATTTTTTATAGACAAATTAGTAGATGATGCATTAGAGGTCAACGTAAAAATGGAAGTTGGAGAACCTAGCGCATTCCATTTGTATAATCCAGAATTGGCGAAAACAGTTACTTTAACAACTAAAAGTTTTTATGCTGCCAACTATACTTTCAATGGGGATTCAATTATTGTAAATTCTAAATCAATAGAAAAACCAACAGCTTCTGATAGAAAAGATCCCCGATACAAAAAATCAATCAAGCAACACAATAGCCAAAAAACTAACCATCAATTAAAATTATTAAAGTCTAAAACCAAATCCATTTCTAAAGCTGAAATATCGGATTATATCTCCAAGGTCTTAAAACAAACAAATCTTGATCATTCGAAATTTTTAATGTCTGGAGATACCATCTTTAGTAAGGATTTATCTATGGATATATTTAATAAGAGTCAATATAGACTTATAAATGATCAAAACTTATTATGGAAAACTGTTTACGATTCTGAAGAGACTAGTATCGTATTTGACGCTTCGGAAAATTTATTAAATTCTTATCGTAAAGTAATAGGTGATCATCATAATAGTTTTGATAGTTTAACGTGGACAATAGAAAACCAATATGATAGTAATGGTAGTTTGAAGAGCACTAATCGATATAAAAACGTTGATAATAAAGAAAAAGAATTTTACGATAAAACATTGTTCAGTTATCAACTATATGCTTCATCCAAAAAATTTGTAAAAATAGAAGTCTTTAAATCCAGTGGTGATAAAACTAAAAAACTTCTAAATTCGATAATATTTGATTCTAAATTAAACTGGGTAGAGGTAACAAAAAAGGATGGAAAGGCATTAAGAAAAATCACTTATGCCAATCAGGAGTAAAAAGATAAAGTATTGCCAATTTCACATTGAATAGAAGGAATATTTGGCGGAATTACCTCTGGTTCAAATGTGTGGGCTGCCATTCAAAGAGCAAAGATTTTGGGCAAAGAAAAAAAGATAGTAACGGTTGTTTGTGATTCGGGGTTGAAATATTTACAAGGCGATTTATATAAATGAAAAGAGCATGGAACGATCATGCCCAACAAAATTTAACTTACTCAACAAGGTGTTTACATTTTTACACTTTCGTGAAATACGGCTAAAATAGAAATATGAAAAAAAATCTAGTCCAAATAGCTTCATACCTGTTTCCAAAGATTATCACCTCATTTGCTTACAACCAATTAACGAACCCTCAAGTACGCAAACTTCGAAAAAATGAAATCAATACTTTAAATAAAGCGGATAAAGAAAAGTATAGATTTAAAGATTTTGAGATTCAATTATATACTTGGAAAGGTGGCGATAAAAAGGTGCTGCTTATTCATGGTTGGGAAGGTCAAGCAGGAAACTTTTCTGATTTGATTAGAGAACTTTTAAGAAATGGCTATACTGTTTATGCTTTCGATGGGCCATCTCATGGTTTCAGCAGTAAGGGCAATACAAGTTTATTCGAGTTCATAGAGTTAGTTGGTGTTTTAATCAGGAAGTACAAAGTAAACCTTTTAGTTAGTCATTCTTTTGGAGGTGTTGCGACCACTTATGCGCTTTATGATAATAGAGATTTGCAAATTGACAAATATGTATTAATTACAACACCCGATAAATTTACTGAGCGCATAGATGATGTTTCAGAAATGGTCGGAATTAATGAAAACGTAAAACAGCAATTAATTGATAGAATAGAAAAAGAAACAAATGTTGACGTTAAAACACTTAATGTTAGCAGGATCGTAAAATCTATAAACGTAAAAAAAGCGCTCATAATCCATGACAAAAATGATAAGGTGATTCCAATTCATAGATCAAAAAATGTACATAAAAATTGGCCTGCCTCTGAATTTAAAGAAGTGGAAGGAACTGGACATTTTCGTATTCTAAGAACTAAAGAAGTCATAAAGGAGGTCATAGATTATTTGAACATACCCAACTCAAAAAAATAATAAACATGGTGAATAATAAAATTATCACAACAGTATCAAATTGCTTATTCATTGGTTTTTTCCTACTGCTAAATAGCTGTTCCAATACCGCTAACGAAACTAGTAAAAAAGAAGCCGCTGAGCAGATTCAAAAAACCGTTTACCCAAGTGATGTTATTCCATTTTTCGATCATTGGAAATTGATTTTAGGAGATGGTTCCAATGCGGGTATTGCCAATAATTTTGAACAAAAAGATTTCTTTTATACGGCCAATGATGGTAAAAAGGATTGGGTCGTTTATAAAGCACCCAATTCGGGAGATACCCACGGAACTTCTAATAATACAAGAGCCGAATTGGCGCAAGCAAAAAAGTGGTCTCCCCTCACCGATGCTAAACTGAACGCTACGCTCAAAGTAATGAATGTATCCACGACAGGCGATGCTCAGGTGGCCGCTTCGTACTCTGTAGTCATCGGTCAGATTCATAGTGCTGATGGACATGAGAACGAACCACTAAAAATATTTTACAAGAAATTCCCTGGTCATACCAAAGGTTCGATATTTTGGAATTACGAAATCAATACCGCAGGTGAGGACAATGCTGGAAGATGGGATTATTCGACGGCGGTGTGGGGCTATGACTTTTCTGTAGTTGGAACGGGAGAAAACACCTATCCTGAAGAACCTAAAGATGGTATTGCATTAGGGGAAGAATTCAGCTATGAAATTGAGGTTAAGGATGGTATTATGAAATTGACATTTACTAGTAAAGAACATGAACCCAAAATCTTTACAAAAAGCTTAATCGAATCAGCATATACCACAAATGCTGATATTCCAAAGCAAACCCAAGATCTGTTTGTACCCATTGGTCAAGACGGCCTGGAGCGTAAAAATGCTTATGCTG
>CAYTVR010000374.1:0-6455 GCA_964441245.1 uncultured Saprospiraceae bacterium
ATGTAGGTAGTAGGTCTTTAGTGCTTCAATGTGAAAAATAGAATAATTTATGGACCGTAACAGAATGAACAAAATGCACTGAATTTGTATTTAACAATAAGTAAAAGGAAGAGCCAAAAATAATATTGTCTTCTAATTCGTATTTAGTGAATATTCAATCACATCTTTGTAAAGAATTTTTATTTTTGCAGAAATATTGAAATTTACAGCGAAATTTAAAATCATATAAAAATTAGAATAAAATGTCACAAGAAATAGAACATGTAAAATGCCTGATTATCGGTTCTGGTCCTGCCGGATACACTGCTGCTGTCTATGCAGCAAGAGCAGGTTTAAAACCTGTTTTATATACGGGATTAGAGCCAGGTGGTCAATTGATGATTACAACTGATGTTGAAAATTATCCAGGCTATCCCGAAGGAATCATGGGACCACAAATGATGGATGATTTCCGAAAACAAGCAGAACGATTTGGAACACAAGTTCGATATGAATTGATCGATCATGTAGATTTTTCAGGGCCGGTTCATAAAGTTTGGACCGAAGGAGGAGCAGAAGTGCATGCGGATAGTATTGTTATTTCAACGGGGGCCAGTGCTAAATGGTTGGGATTAGAATCAGAGCAACGATTGACGAATAAAGGCGTTTCTGCTTGTGCAGTTTGTGATGGATTTTTCTTTAAAGGAATGGATGTGGCGGTTGTTGGAGGTGGAGATACTGCTGCGGAGGAAGCGTCCTATTTAGCTAAGCTATGTCCAAAGGTTCATATGTTGGTGCGTAGAGATGAGATGCGTGCTTCTAAAATCATGCAAGATCGAGTCATGAAAACAGAAAATATCATCATCCATTGGAATACAACTACAGAAGAAATTTTAGGAGAAGAAGAAGTGGAAGCGATGCGTGTAAAAAATTCTAAAACAGGAGAGGTTAGCGAAATTCCTGTCAAAGGCTTCTTCGTAGCTATTGGACACAAACCTAATACGGATATTTTCAAAGACTGGTTAGATATGGATGAAACAGGCTATTTGATCCCTGTTCCGGGAACTGCCCAAACTAAAGTAGAGGGAGTTTTTGTTAGTGGAGATGCAGCGGATAAAGTCTATCGTCAGGCAGTAACTGCAGCAGGTACAGGTTGTATGGCAGCTTTAGATGCTGAACGATATTTGACCGAAAAGGAAATTATTTAGAAAAGAAATATAAGTCATCATTAGGGTGCATTAAAAAGTGTTTGTATAGCTTAAAGCGTTATGCAAACACTTTTTTTGTTAGGGACAAAAAATCATAATATTTCTATTTAGGTCACCTTAAAAAGAAGATAAAAGTTAAAAGGAGAACGGGATATGGGGTCATCAAAATTTTGAAGGACCATTAAATAGTATTAAATTCATATCAAAGGAATTTGCCGAAAATCCGAAATAGAGTAAGCATTAAGCATTTAAAGCAAGCATGAAAAAAATTAAATTCCTGACCTTCTTATTAAGTATTTGTATGATTGTGATTTTGACGGAATCATGCGATAAAAAGAAAGAATTTTTGGATCCTTGTGCCAATATAAATTGTAATAGTGGCACTTGTGAATCGGGTACTTGTAATTGTCCTGAGGGCTTTTCGGGAATAAATTGTGAAGTTGAATCTTTATGCTTTTCAGGAAATATTGAATGCGAAAACGGCGGTATTTGTTTGGATGGTACTTGTAATTGTCCGGTTGGATTTATGGGTATAAATTGTGAAAATTTTGACTTCGCTCAGGTAGAAATTCTATTAGAAAATCATACACCAGATGAATTGGTTCGAGGGGGAATTCCGCTAGACAGCCTTTATGGTAAGATGTACGAAGGTGGATTTATATTTTATGTGAATACGATAGATGGTAGTGGACTTGTAGCAGCTAGTGTGGATCAAGCTATGAATCAAGTACCTTGGGGTTGTCAAGGTATTGATGTTGATGGAGCAGAAGGAAAAATGATCGGGGACGGTAAAACCAATACCATTGATATTGTAGCAGCTTGTATGACGGATGGCATTGCAGCACGCTTATGTGATGAATTAAATTTGAATGAAAAATCTGATTGGTTCTTACCTTCCCTAGAGGAATTGAATTTAATGCATACGAATTTATGGAGAAATGGACATGGTGGATTTGCTGTTGGTTTCTATTGGAGTTCCACCGAGAACGACAGTTCCAATGCATGGTTTCAAAATTTTCTTAACGGTGCTCAGAACTTTAGCGATAAGATGAACACTAGGCGTGTTCGAGCGGCCCGAGCATTTTAATCAAAAGAATTCCCCGATTCATTTAGAGCATATTTACCTTAATACAAATCATGTCCGATTGATCTAAGATGGAATAGAATTGATAAGGACCAGTTAATCTATCGGTAAAATAAATCTTTTACTTTAAACCAACTTCTCTTGTTCCACGAAAGTGGGAATTTCAGAAATTTTGTTACTTTTGCGAATCTTACAGTTAACCCTAACCGTAATTATCATTATTTTCAAATTTGTTTGAGGTCTAGTGATCTAAAATTCCAATAAGTAATCGTTGTGGCATAAAAAAATGCCCTAGCATTTTGAAATAGATCATCAGGACAATACAACACTAAAACACAATTATTTATGAGCACTTCGACTGCTACAAAGTTTAGAGCTGGCGTATTATGGGGAGATGAAGTTACTGAATTACTCAACTATGCCAACGAACACAATTTTGCAATTCCTGCGGTAAATGTTACCAGTACCAGTACGGTCAATGCTGTATTAGAGACCGCTAGAGAAGTTAATTCTCCAGTGATTGTTCAATTTTCTAACGGAGGTTCTTCTTTTTTTGCAGGAAAAGGATTGTCCAATGAAAACCAACAAGCTTCGATTCTTGGTGGCATTTCCGGTGCGATGCATGTTCATGCAATGGCCAAAGCTTATGGAGTGACTGTAATTCTTCATACCGATCATTGTGCGAAAAAATTGTTGCCTTGGATTGATGGATTATTGGCTGCGGGTGAGCGCTTTTTTAAAACAAGAGGATATCCTTTATACAGCTCTCACATGTTAGATTTGTCAGAAGAGCCAATCGAGGAAAACATCGAAATCTGTGCAAAATATTTAGAGCGGATGGAAAAGATTGGAATGACGATAGAAATTGAATTAGGGGTAACCGGTGGAGAAGAAGATGGCGTAGACAATACTGATATTGATAGTTCGCGTTTGTATACTCAACCAGAGGAAGTGTCTTACGCTTACGAAGAATTGAGTAAAATTAGTGATAAGTTTACAGTGGCTGCTGCATTTGGAAATGTACATGGAGTGTACAAGCCTGGTAATGTAGAGTTGAAGCCAATCATTTTGAAAAATTCTCAAGATTTTGTTCAAGAGAAATTTAAAACAGAGTCGAACAATCCAATCAATTTTGTTTTCCATGGTGGATCTGGTTCTTCTAGAGAAGAAATTCGAGAAGCGATTGAATATGGTGCTACTAAAATGAATATTGATACCGATTTGCAATGGGCATTTTGGGATGGAGTTCGTGGATATGAGGAAAAGAACAAAGGTTACCTTCAAGCACAAATCGGTAATCCAGATGGCGATGATAAGCCGAACAAAAAATTCTATGATCCTCGAAAATGGTTAAGAGTTGCAGAGCAAAGTTTTCAGCAAAGATTAACCGCAGCTTTTGAAGATTTAAATTGTATGAATCGAAATGCAGTCTAAATATTGAATGCAAAATCATTGAATTTTGAATGCCCCTTTAACGTGGAAACTACGGTTAAAGGGGCATTTTATTTTCTGAAATTTCAATAGATTGCTCTTCATCTAAAATTTTGAAAACGGCTACTTCTGATGACCAAATTAAGCTTGTGTAATTTCTGTGTTTGAAACTTTATTGATGGATAAACGTATTACGGACAATTTTAATATTTGTTTTTTCTAAATTAAATCAAATTATTTATGTCCAACTCAATCAAAGAAATGAACGGTGTTACAGTATCTGTTCAGAAAAAAATGATGTCTTGTGGTATCCGTACCACTGATGCTTTACTTAAAAAAGGTTGCACCAAAAAAGGCCGAAGAGAAATTGCCAAAGCTTGTGGTGTTGATGAAAAGAAAGTTTTAACTTGGGTCAACATGGCAGATTTATGTCGTGTAAAAGGAGTGGCTTTTCAGTGGGCTGCTTTGATGGAAGCTGCAGGTGTTGATACGGTAAAAGAACTAAGAAACCGTAAGCCTGAAAACCTACACAAAAAAATGGTAGAGGTTGTAACAGCTAAAAACAAAAGAAGTAAGAAAAGTGTGAGAACCGCTCCTGGTTTAACCAGAGTTCAAAACTTTGTAAAATCTGCAAAGAAATTAAAACCAATGGTTACTTACAAGTAATCCTATCACAGACTAAAAACTAACCTTTGAGGGGAGCTCTTGCTAAAGGGCTTCCTTTTTTTTGGGGATGTTGGAGTAATTGAGTTTTAAATGTTGAATGTCCCTTCTTTCGTAAAATCGTGTTAGAAGGGACATTCAAAATTCTCGCATTCAATTATTCAATTATTTCCTCTACTCTATTAAAATTTCGTCCACAAATATCCAGCAAGGTTTTCCTGCGCCTTGATGCCAAGCAGGATTGACCAAATTACTTTTGACTTCAACTTTGACATAACGGGCATTTTGTTTATCAAAAGGTAAGGAGAAATTTTTGATCTTTGTGGGTTCTGGTGCTGAGGCAATAGGAATACTTTCTTTACTCATCGACTGAAAATTTCGACCATCGGTAGAGGTAGATACCTTTAATTCTTTTGGAAAAAAGATCCATGAGTTGGCGCTCTCTAAAGCACTGATTGTCACCTGAGTTACTTCTTTTTCTTTTCCTAAATCTAAGGTAGCAGTGAAGCTTGATTTTTCATAACCTAACCATTCTCCTGCGGCAAAATCACTCGTTCCCTTTTTAAAGTTGGTGAGAGTCGGTGCGCCTTCTCCTTTATACCGACCTGAAGGTTTTTTATTGAGCTGGATACTAGCCACTTGGTATTTTCCTCGAATAACCATTTCTTCCGCGGGTGAACTCGTTCCCCAACCGTCCTTTTTAGAAATTACTTTAATGTTACTTGTTTTATGAACGTAAAAAGGCTCCGTATACAAGGTGGAAGTAGAGTCCGGATCACTTCCATCGATTGTATAAAAAATTTGAACGTTTCTAAAACTAATTTTGAATTCAACTTTGATAGAATCTTTAAAAATTGCGGACTCAACTATGATCTTTGGTGGTTTTAAAGTGGCTGTTCCGAATATAGATTCATCTACACCGGTATTGATGTGAAGGGTAGGGCGATCTTTTCTTAGCTGAGCAATATTTTCAGGTTTGATTTTGGTTTTCCAAAGATAAAGTGTTTTTAAATTTGCTAAATCTACTACTTGTTCAATCGCTTCATCTTTTAATGGGGTATCATATAAATTCAAATATTCTAAATATTTTAAATCTGACAAGCTTGAAAGATTGCTTCCATTGACTTGGGTTTTTTGTAAAAATATCTTCTGTAAGTGAGGGAAATTTTTCAGATAGGAAAGCATTTGATCATCCACATTCGTTTCACTCAAATCTAAATGAATCAATTGATCTGAAATACTATTTAGTTTTTTTAGCATGCTTTTAGTGACTTCTTTTTGTCCTCTTAAGCTTGCCGCTAAAAATCCCTCATCTTTTGCCAATACTTCAACTTCTATACCTGCTTTTCTAAGTTTATTGATGGTGCTTGCTGATGCAGGATCAATGCTTAATCCATAGACGCTTTCGTCAGGTTGATTGTATTTTGCCAATATCGTTTTGATATCTTCTGGTTGCTTCAAATCAGCTACTTGTTTTTTAAAGTCTCCACCTTCTGCTACCCACCATTCTAACAAGTCAATTTCATCTTCATTCAATTGTTGTTTACCTTTTGGTGGCATGTGTTCTTTTTCCGTAAGGGGTAAATGTACTCTTTGTAAAAATAAACTTGCGGCAATATCTCCAGCCATAAAAAAAGGACCAATTTTTCCACCTTTTAAAATTCCTTCAGTTGTAGTCAACAACAAATCTCCTTTTATTTTAGATTCATTATGACAACTGACACACTTCTTTTTAAGAATCGGTTGGACCAAATCTTGAAAGACAAAGGCACTGTCCATATTTGAAATCGCTACTTGATCTTTTTGAGCATCAGCGGTAAATGGTTCCGTAAGAAAATCACTTCCATGAGTCAGCCCACCACCTAAATGTCCAGTAATTCCTATGAGTGCCATTAAGCCAGCAAAAGCAGGAAAGAAATATTTTTGCCCCGATCCTGTATTTTTTCTTTGGTGTAAAAAATAAATGATAACAGAAAAAGCAGCCGTAGCAATACCTACCCATTGGTGATCGCTCAACATTTTTTCATCATAGCCTCCTTCGAGAGATAAAACATAACCAGAGATAGCCGCACCTATTGCAGACCACATAC
>CAYTVR010000375.1:0-1765 GCA_964441245.1 uncultured Saprospiraceae bacterium
TGCCGTAGTATAATGAGTATTTTTGTAAAGAAGGATACTGGCAAAAGAATCCGAAATAGTTTATTAATTAATTTGAACAGGAACTTACATTTGCCGAAAGGCTAAAAAATGATTATCGAAAAAATGTAGCTGTTGGTATATGTTTTTAATATCCCATTTTTAGGAATAATAAGTTGTGACTCAAAACAACTAAAATTCAACATGAAAAAACTGTTTCTCTATTTATGTCTTTGTCTAATCTTTCCATTCTCTAATTTTGCACAAGCAGACCAATCCACTGACGAGAATGAACTTTATATAGGCCTTACGATAGGGGCGTTTGGATTTACTAATTTCAAAGGATCACAACCCTTTCAAGTAGCTTATCCACTGTATGTTGGCCCAACGTGGCTCAAGGGTAATTGGGCATTGAATCCTTTTTATAATGTGGGAAATCATAGCGTAGGAGCATTCCTAGCTTATACTTTTAATGATGATCTAGGTGCTTATTTAGTCATTGATGATTCGATTGGTTCTAATTTTGGAATCTATGGTGTTGGAATTACCACCCCCTTAGTTAATCCTTATGTACAAGGATTTGTAGAGATCGGTGGAAACTATGGAGATGAACCTGATCCGTCATTGCTCTTTGGAGTTTGGATTACATTTGGAAAGAAGGTGGCAAGTTGGTAGTAGTTTTTTATACCTCTTAATCTTTATGATCCAAAAACCATATTCACTTCGTATATCTTTTTGAATTCAGCCAACAGGATAAAAAATAACAGGCATGGTCAAAAAGATATTACTTCCTATTTTAGCTTTATTACTCTCATGGTCTTCCAAGGCACAGACCACAAGCAATCAAAAAAATGCACTGTCAATTGGCATGAACATCGATGGATTTGGTTCTGCTAAGCTTCGGCAATTAAAGACCTTTGATTTGGAATATGCGTTATTTGTAGCTCCTTCATGGCAACATGGGAATTGGGCTATTTCTCCATTTTACAACATTGGAGAACATAGTGCAGGTGTTTCTTTATCCTATAGTTTTCATAAGCATTTAACCCTGTACGGGGTAGTGGAAGAGGCCTTCAAAAATAAAGTAGGTAATTATGCAGTGGGTATCAACACCTTGACTTTGGGCAACAATATTCAAGGGTTTGTAGAGGTGGGAAAAAGCTATGGAGAAGAAATTTCATCCTCACTATTGATCGGCTTCAGTTTTAGCTTGAGTAAAAACATCATTAGTTGGTGAATTTATTCTTTCTCCAAAATCGTCAAAAATTGCTCTGCTATTTTGAAGTCGGCATTTTTATAACCGACACCACCGAGGTTAGATAACAATACAATTATAAGTTCTTCTTCGGGATAAATAATCATGCGAGAAGAGCCACCTACGGAACCTCCTGTGTGACCAAAGGCTTGTCGTCCTTTTTTGTCTTGGTAGGTTCTCCATCCAATTCCGTAATTGGTTGATTTTCCATCCTTCGTTTGTTGTGGGCTAGTCCACAGTTTTAAGGTGGCTTCTTTTAGTACGCCCTTTTTTAGGTGCGCTTCCGCAAATTTTACGACATCCTCAGCCGATGAAATAAATCCTCCACCAGCCCATTTGTAGCTATTGTCAACATATGGCCCGTTTATGATTTTCCCATCGTCCAAACTATAAAACTTACTCCTGTTAGGAATAATGGATAAGTTATAATCTGCATCAGAGTTTTCCATTTCTAAGACTTCAAAAACATGTTTCTGCATATAGCTCAAAAACTCTTCCTTAGATACCGTTTCA
>CAYTVR010000375.1:1775-6416 GCA_964441245.1 uncultured Saprospiraceae bacterium
AAATTCCAAGCATAACTCGAATAAGCGTATTTAGTATTAGGTTGATGGAGTAGGGGATCGGCTGAAAAAATAACCAAGCCTTCGTTTACGGAAGCATAATGTTGGGAGCTCATAAATTCGTTCCCACTATAATGTCGAATGCCTGCTAGGTGCCCAGCGAGTTGACGTAAAGTGACTTCATATTCCTTTTTTGGAAATTCGGGAACGTATTGTTGGATAGGTGCATCCAAATCTATTTTACCAGCTTCGTATAATTGTGCTAAAGCTAATGCCGTATATGGTTTAGAGATGCTTCCTATTCTGAATTTGGTTTTGTGTGGATCCGCTTTCACTTGTAATTCAAGATCTGCAAAGCCGAATCCTTCGGCCCAAACTTCTTTCCCTTTTATACTTACAAAAGCAACGATCCCTGGTGATTGACTTTCCTTTTGTACCCCCTCAATTATTTTTTGAGATTGTAAAATAGCGGATTGAAAGTCGTTGGTTTGAGAATAGGAATTTATATGAAAAGCGAGGATAACTAGAAGTGCAGATAAAATTCTCATGGCTTAAAGATTTGGATTCTTATTTAACGAAAGTAAAAAGAAGAAATGGAAAAGAGAAATAGATTATTCTTAACCATTTAGATGAGCTAAGGAGAAACAAAGGACACTAGGAAGAAAACTTTTCTTTGCGATCTTTATGCCTTCTTAGCACACTTTGTGGTTATATCCTCAATTAAAACTACTTGCGTAAAACCTGAAAAGCAAAATACTCCAACATCTTTTGGACCTCGGAGTAATTTTCCTTTTTCACTTTGATGTCCGTTAGTTTAGGAAGATGTTGAGCAAAATAGATTTGATTATTGGCCATTTCGAATAAATTACTGGCCAATGCTCTAGGGTAAGGAAATTTAGGATTAATCTCTCTAATGATTTTAGATACCTTTCCTACCAAGTTTTTATAATTCAAAAATAAGCCCTCCTTATTTTCTGCATCTACGGATTTGGTATGATAGGCCTTGGTTCCTTCATTGATAATGATCCGGTGGAGTATATGCTCATTGACATAATCAATAGCAGGATTTTCCTTGGAAGCATCTACAATAGTATGAATGGCAATGCGCAATTTTCTTTCAGGATCATCAATATTGAGGGTATTGATATCTATCAAATAACTCACCCATTCCCAATACCAACAGTCTAAATACAGTAATAACAGGTGCTTATTTTCGAAATATCGATAGATAGATGCCTCGGTTGATTCTATCCGCTTAGCCAGTTTTTTAAAGGTAAAGGATTCAAATCCCATCTCATCAATGAGAATGATACTATCCTTGATAATACTACGGCCTAGTTTAGTATCCTGAGGATCCCTTAAAAATAGACTGTCGTTAAGGCTAAATTTTACCCCTAAAGCCATGATTGTTGGTTGAATAATGTTTTTTTAAATATTTCTAGTGATTAGTTGAACCACTATAGCTATTTATTGTTACTACGAAATAAACATATTTTTAGTACATTTAGAAAAGTATTAGTTCACACAAAAATAATAATAATTTAATTCATAATAGTATTGCTATCATTAAAAATAGTTTCTATATTTGTAATTTCTTATGCGGACACAAACAACATCATATTATATTTGCGGATTATCAGCTAGGATTCAAATCCTCCTCATTTTCCTTGTAGGTTGTTGTATTATGCTCTCCGAGATTGAAAAAGCATATACTGTGTTGTCACACACAGAGGTTGAAATTATAGACTTCAATATGGAGGAAGGAGAGAAAGAATCCAAAAAAGAAAACTTGAAGAAAAAAGATAAGCTGGAAAAAATCACCAGTTCATTCCTTGCTCTTAGCCTTCGATACCACTTAGCGCTAAACTCAGATTTTTTGCTTCTTTCTTATGGTTCTGATTCTTACTTGGAACCGCTCTTTTCTCCTCCGGACCTTCTATTCTAAGCTTCACTATTAAACTTAAGCTGCCTTTCGGCAAATCAGAAAATTCATCCATCTTATTTAATTAGTCTCCGACTGTTTTAACAGTTGAATTTAGAAACTGTTTCCTTAACCAGAATCTTAGGAAAAGTCTAGTGTACTTACCTAATGATTCATTTAACGAAAGTGAAAATGGAAAATAATAACAACAACATTTTAGCAAATTTAAAAAATGACCTGCCAGCAAGTATCATTGTATTTCTGGTAGCAGTTCCTTTATGTTTGGGAATTGCCTTAGCCTCGGGTGCGCCTTTATTCTCAGGTATCATTGCAGGTATCATAGGAGGAATTGTGGTAGGGGCCTTAAGTGGTTCTCAACTTGGAGTAAGTGGTCCTGCGGCAGGATTGGCAGTAATCGTTCTTTCAGCTATTCAAGAATTGGGTAGTTTCGAAATCTTTTTGATGGCTGTAGTCATCGGTGGTATATTCCAATTGTTATTGGGTTTTGCAAAAGCAGGAATCATCGGTTATTACTTCCCCAACTCTGTTATTAAAGGCATGTTGGCAGGCATTGGAGTGATCATCTTTTTAAAGCAAATTCCTCATGCTTTTGGTTATGATAAAGATTATGAAGGCAGCTTGAGTTTTGCACAACCTGATGGGCATAATACCTTCTCAGAATTATTCTACATGTTTGAAGCCATTAGCCCAGGTGCTACTTTCATTGCCTTCTTATCATTGGCTATTTTGATCCTTTGGGAGCAGCCATTTATGAAAAAGATAAAATTGTTCAAATTGATACAAGGGCCTTTAGTGGTCGTTGCGTTAGGAATTATTTTGAACTTAATTTTTACTGGAGGTGATTGGGCATTAAGAGGTGAACAAATTGTGGCCATCCCTGTAGCTGATAGCATTGCTGGTTTTTTCGGCCAATTCTCTTTCCCTGATTTTTCTCAGATTACCAATCCACAAGTTTACGTTATAGGTGCAACGATTGCGATTGTTGCAAGTTTGGAAACGTTATTATGCTTAGAAGCTACAGATAAATTAGATCCTGAAAAAAGGGTTTCACCTGCCAATAAAGAATTAGTGGCGCAAGGTGTAGGAAACGTAATTTCTGGATTGGTCGGTGGTCTTCCTATCACTCAAGTTATTGTAAGAAGTTCTACCAATATCCAATCAGGTGGCCGTACAAAAATGTCAGCCATTATGCATGGATTTATATTGTTAGGTTGTGCAATGTTGATTCCAAGTGTTTTGAATATGATTCCTTTGGCGAGTTTGGCGGCCATTTTAATTATGGTTGGATATAAGTTAGCTAAACCAGTTTTATTCAAAGAGATGTACAACATCGGTTGGTCTTCATTTATACCATTCGTAGTAACAGTGGTCGGTATCGTTATGACCGATTTATTAGTAGGTATTGGAATGGGATTAGCTGTAGCCGTATTCTTTGTGTTGTATAACAATTACAAGAAGCCTTTCCTTTTCGAAACGGAAGATCATGTTTCTAAGGATGGCATTATCAGAATTGAATTGGCAGAGGATGTAACTTTCTTAAACAAAGCCAACATCCAACGTGCGTTAAATCAAATTCCAGATGGTTCCAGAGTAGTCATTGATGCTTCACGAAGTGTGAATATCGATCATGATGTATTGGTTATCATCGAAGAATTTAAAACACATGCCGAGTTTAGTGATATCGAAGTAGAGGTCATTGAAAGAAGAAGAAAAGGTATCAAACGAAGTGCGCAGCCTAATAAGATTTTTGAGTATGCCTTATCACAAAATACCAATGGTATTGGAATAAAAAACGGAAGTTATACCTAGGATTTTATTCTGACTTTCGTCAAATTTTGTCTATGTAAGATGAACAAAATTTAAAATGAACCATTAGATTTTTATCTTCGAGCTTTAAAAAAAGCTAAAAGATGGAAATCTAATGGTATTCATCAAATTTTTAATTCACTAAATCATCTGTTATTTATGGAAACTTCATTGTTAAGCCAAAATAATACGGCTACACAAACTAAAGAATCTCAAGCGGCCATTACCCCTGCAATAGCAACAGAAATGCTTAAAGTAGGTAATCAACGATTTTTATCAAAAACACCAGTGAATCGTGATCTTGCAGCGCAAGTTGAGCAAACTGGAACTGGTCAATATCCATTTGCGGTTGTTGTAAGTTGCATTGATTCTCGAATTCCAACTGAGATTATTTTTGATCAAGGTATTGGAGATATTTTTAATGCAAGAGTAGCTGGCAACTTTGTCAATGAAGATATCCTAGGTAGTTTAGAATTTGCTTGTAAGTTAGCAGGTTCTAAAGTAGTGGTTGTAATGGGACATACTTCTTGTGGTGCCGTGAAAGGAGCCTGTGATCATGCTGAGTTGGGTAACTTAACTCAAATGCTTGATAAAATCATGCCTGCAGTAAATGCTATCGAAACACCAGAGGGTACAGATCGAAGTTCAAAGAATCTTGATTTCGTTAATACGGTATCGGCAAAAAATGTAGAGCTGACTATCGAAGATATCAAATCAAAAAGTCCTGTACTTTATGAAATGATGCAAGCGGGTGAGATTGACATCATTGGTGCGATGTATGATGTAAAGACGGGAGCAGTAAGCTTTTCGGATAGTCCTGCAGCATAGTACTATCCTCTTATTAGACCAAATTTTCTTCATCATATTGAGCCAGTTATCTTTGATAATTGGCTCAT
>CAYTVR010000376.1:0-6376 GCA_964441245.1 uncultured Saprospiraceae bacterium
CAACTGAGTCCGGAAGGCTTGACGATGCTGAAGACGGCGATGGAGCGATTGAAGTTATCTGCGCGGGCTTATGATCGGATTTTGAAGGTGGCGCGGACGGGGGCGGATTTGGCGGGGAGTGCAGATATTGGGATGGAGCATTTGGCGGAGGCGATTAATTATCGGAGTTTGGATCGGGAGGGATGGGCGGGGTAAAGAGTTAGACATTAAATCTAATACTAGTGTTTTAGAAACAGCAAGATGAATAAGATTGGAAAGAATATAAATCCAAGTATGCGTAACGTAAATTTAATCCTAATTAGTTTTTGTTTAACAAAACAAATGTAATCAAACCCACTCGTCAAGTTATTACTTTTCATATTCGGGAAAATCTCTATAGCTGTTCAAGTATGGATTGAACCTTATCATATTTGTAATCACCTTTTGTTATTTGTTGCAAAGTTTCAATAGCATTGGGCTTATCATCATTGATCAGGTAAACCAGTCCAAGTAAATACCTTACTGTTGAATGATTAGAATAACTGGATTCTTTAGTATTAAGAATTCCTTTAAAAACATTTACAGCCTCATCATATTCCTCAAGCGAGGCAAAAGCGATACCCGCCATTTGCTCCACATTCAAATCATATAAGTCAGTTTCGCTTTTCAGTTTTTGATACTCGGAAATCACAGTAGCAAAATCTTTTTTTACGTAAGCTTCGCTTAGCCTTTTGAACAATTGCTTTCGATCTGATATTTCTCCTCTCACTTGGGTATCAACGGGAGTATAAAGCTCACTTTTATAGGTCGCAAAGAGGTCGTTTTTCTCCCTATTCTGATCAGTTAATAAGTAGTTAATAGCAACCGCCAAAAGGGTTCCTATCGATGCAACAAGCAAAAAACGTTTTATAGATCTCGACTTTTTTTTGGTGTTCCCAGTAGGAGTATTTTCCTTTCTAATATCAAATTCCTGATCTAATCGTTTCGCGTATTTATGCCGAAGCTTTCTATCAAAAAAAGCCTGTAACTCCTTTGCCGTAAATTCATGTTCAACTGCAGAATTGATATCTGAATTTGCAAATGATTTAATTTGTTTCAATTTATCGTTTTCCACTATTTTAACTTGTTTAGAGATTGACGTAAATTCATTTTAAGTTTTGTTAAACATCGCTCTTTTTGCTTTCGTAAATTCGCTGCTGTCTTTTTATATTTTTTTTCCATTTTTTTGTACGAAATCTTTGTATGATAGACATCTCTGATAATCTTCTGACACTGCTCACCAAGTTTATCCATTGCTTTGTCTAGTAGCGTAAATACTTCCTCATCTATAAAAGATTCATGCTGGATTATGTGAGCGTATTCCTCGACATCCAATTTCTTAGATTTTTCTCTTTTATATCGCTGAACACACATCTGTGTAAACATGAACTTCAGGTTACCATATTTTACCTTGTTATCCAATATCCTTTTTCTGAATTCAATCAAAACATCCATTACTACATCATATGCATCATTATGAGTGGCCCCATTCTTACGCATTAGGTATTTCATAGCCAATTCAAAATGAGTCATGAAAGCGGTTTCAAATAACAATTCATTACCCTCTTGCAATTTAATACATAGGTCATCGAATTCTAATGCTGTTAATCCAAAGTTCTTCAAAGAGTCGTCTCCTTTTTCTTTATCGTTCATCAATCGTATTGCTTTTGATTTAGCAAAATATCGATTAAAACGCCGTATTTCCAAAGTCAGCTCCAAAATTGTGTAGTTTTATTTAATGATATACATCTATAAGGAACCAAACCACCGTTTGTGACATAAAAAATAAAATAAAAAATACCTTTCTTTTTTTTGTCACAATCACAGACAATCCTCCTTATACAGTTGATATACCTTCAGGCAAGGACTATTCTTTCCAATCCTGATAATAAATACTGAACCATTAAATTAAAAACAATGAAACTTATTCAATTTCTTCTACTTTTCCTAACAACAATCTTCTTGCAGGCTCAAACAGAAAACAAGGTCCCAAATCAATACATGATCTATTTCGCTGATGGAACCACACAAGCAGAGGTGATTGAGGTTGCCAATGAATGGAATTCTACCGTATTAGTAAATATTCAGCCCAATCTTACCAATGTCGCACTTTATAAATTCAACGGTACGTTTCCTTTTACCAATCCTTATAATTCTTCGGAATCGGTTAATAGCTTGATCGAAGTTGTTGGGAAGATTAAAAAACATAAGCCAAAGGCAGATGGAGGTGGACTGAATTATACCTTCGAGGGTAACTCCCCTTCAATCATAAATGGCAATTGTTATGATGAAAGCCTACTTAAAGATGAAACAGGTAATGCTTCTACTGTAAGGGTTGCTGTTTTTGATACTGGCACCAATTGGGATTCAGCCAACCTTAATGGTTTTAACTTCGGTACTCCGCATGAGATCAATGGTGATGCAACTGATAAGAACGGTCACGGCACCCATGTTGCTTCAATTGTTAACAAAACTTACCTTGAATCAAACAATGGTAGCACAACAACTTCTGTTCAATACGTATTCGGAAACCCCTTAGGAGCGGATGGACAAGGTACATTAGCTGACATGGTTTTCAGTATGGAAGAAGCCATCAATCATAATGCAAACGTCATCAATTTGAGTGTTTCCTATTGGGGAGCTACAATGCAATTTGGTGTCCCTGAATCCCCGGGAGGTCTTGGTGGCCCCGAAACACCAATACACCCTGGTGAAGAAGATGTTTTGTATTTACTAATGAGCTCAGCAGATCCAACATCCACTCTTTTTGTCGTGGCTGCTGGTAATAATTACGGTGTAGATCTAGATGCCACTGCTGAATTAAGTGTTTACCCTGCTGCCTTCCCATTGGAGAATATGATTACAGTCGCCTCCCATAGCTGTTTAAACGGATTGAGTGACTTTAGTAATTTTGGCGCAGAAAGTGTTGATTTAGCAGCACCTGGCGAAAATATTGTATCTATTGATCATGAAATGGACTTAGTGGCCTATTCAGGTACTTCTCAGTCAACTGCATATGTTTCCGGAGCAGCCTCTATTCTGGGTACTCATTTGCCCGTTTTTGATGCAGCAAAGGTAAAATGTGCGATCCTAAATTCAGCGAAGTATATGCCTGGGCTTGATGGCAAACTAGTAACCAATGGCATTTTGAATATTCCTGAAGCAGTGAATCTTGTAAATAACAATTGCGGTTCTAATGCAAGTCTTGGTGGACAACTAATTCAGCCTAAGATAGGTCAAAATGTTAAAATAACACCAACGGTCTTCTCCTCTGATGTAAATATTGCATTTGATTTAGAATCTGACGGCCCAGTAGATATTTCCATTTATGCATTGGATGGTCAAATGATTTTCTCTACGAATCATTTAGGTATAAAAGGAAATAATGAAATTTTAGTAAATTTGGAGCGTTTGCCTAATAGAAGCACTATGCTAATTAGAATTGAAACCAATGAATTTACCAAGACCTCTAAGATTATCAAAGTTCAATAAACCATTCCTCTTAAAGATATTGTGGTCAGAATTCCTTTTTTTAGGAATTCTGACTTTTTGTTTTAGCCAAGATTCAACAACTTTTTCAGAAGAATTAAGAAAAGCTGGTGTTACAGAATCTGAAAAAAGAGAAAAAAAATATTATAATAATCTTCGCTCACTTCAATTGAAGTACCAAGCACATTTAGACTCTTCTTGTAACGCCAAAGCTGAACTTTACAGAAACATGGGAGCTCATTTTTATAATAATGATGACGAATTAACTGCTTTGAGTTACTACCAAGATACAGCGCTTCAAGTTGCATTAAGTTGCCCCGGGATAGATCAGGAATTAATTACCCAGATCTATTTAAATATCCTTGGAGCAAAAATAATTTTAAACCAAAAAGAATCTATTCTGCCCATTATTGAGAAACTAAAATGGCATTTGCAGGAAAACAAAGCTGGCTCTTTATCACATCGGGCAAAAATCCAAAACCAGATTTCACGTTACTATGCTGAAGTAGGTGATTATGATAAATCCATAGTATGGATAAAAAGTAGTCTTGCCAATCACAATAAACTCCCATTGAGCGAAAAAAAATTAAGGGCGTATTTAGAATGGGCCTACTCGCTTGTCGGAATTAAGGATTATCAAAAGGCCATTGTTTTATTTGACTCCATTCGAACGCTTGCTCAAGGACTCAACTTACAAGATGATCCCGTATATCATGAAGCCCTTATTTACAATAAAGCTGTATGCTATGAATACCTTGGACAATACGAGGACGCCCTTTATTTTAATCAAGTCTATGCCTCCATGACTGATCCCAGTGATCTTATCGTACGTTCGGATATCGCAAATCTGAAAGCTTATATATCATATGGGGAAAAAAAATACGCTCAAGCACTAGAGCATCTCCAGGAATCGATTCGTCTATCAATCGAATCAAAAGATGAATATCAATTATTGGGATTAGTAGAAGACTATCTTTTTCTTTCAAATATTTATTTAAAACAAGGACGATATCAGGAAGCAGCTGATGCGGCCTTAAAAGCAGTTGAGCGGACGATAGTAAAAAAGAATTTCGAGAAGGATTTTATGTTCGATTTTTCAAATTTATTGGTAAAAAATCCCAACGAATTTAATAAAGCAGCTTATGGTTTTTTCAAAGCGATCGTCCACTATGAATCCGAAGAAAATATTATTGCTTTTGCTGATCAATTAGATCCAAGCTTCTTCTCTTTACAAATTTATTTTTCAGGAGATGCATCAAAATCTGAAGTGTCCAGCCGACATCATGACTTTTGTGATGATTTACTACAATATATTTTTAAACATAAATTAGAAAACAAATATCCGAATCTAACCAGCTATTATATCTCGACCAGTAAGTCTCTTTCCCTCTTTGAAAAATTGTCAACCAAGAAAGGAGTACCGGATGACCTTAAGACGGAATACAATGAATTGAACGAAGAATGGAATGAGGTTTATTCTGAACTTGAGATTCAGGAGGCATTAGGTAATGTTGAAAAAATTGATAGTCTGTCAGCGAAGAACTTCCAGCTGAACCTGAGGAAAGAAAAATTAGACGAGAAGCTTTCTTCATTAAATTTAGTGCCGGACTTTAGAAGTCTACGCCACTCTTTGGTTAGTCATGCACAATCAAACTTAAAATCGGAAGAAGCTATTATAGATATCTTTTATGGAAAAGAGTTTGTTTATGCTTGGTATGTCGATGGGGATCAGAATGAATTTATTTCTAAGAAAATCCATCCTATTTTAGAAGAAGATTTTATTCCGGTATTCAGTTCAACCGAAATGCAATACCTGCAAGTATACGATAAGAAGCTTGAATCGATATCGAATTATTTTAAACCCTTTTTTAAAAAAATAGATAATAAAATCAGTACGCTAAAAATTATTCCAGATGGAAAACTATTGTACTTTCCTTTTGAAGTTTTGAATATTAATGATCGACCACTTATTGATCAGGTAAGTATTCATTATTTATTTTCCTATTCCATTAGTGAATTTCAACGTATTGAAAAACAGTCCAAGTTCGAATCACCTTATGCAGGTTTTGCTATGAAATACGATGAAGCTATTTTATTGGACCTTTTTCAATCTGAAGAAATTTTTAAAATCTATAAGGATAGTTTCAACTTGAGTCAATTGCCATTTGCCATTGAAGAAATTAATCAAGCAAAGGAAATTTTTAATGGCAGTTCATTTTTGAATGATAATTGTACAAGGGCGTTTTTTTTTGACGAAGCAACTAAACATCAAATCCTTCACTTAGCCAATCATGCCCTACTCAATGACGAGAATTCCTATTTGTCTTCAATCATATTTACGCAAGATGGAAGAGCAGATATGATTAATACTATCGATATTAAAAAACTCGATTTAAATGCTGATTTGACTATTCTTAGTTCTTGTAATTCGGGACGTGGAGAGCTTTTAAAAGGTAGTGGATTAAGGAGCCTGGGCTTGTCATTTGTGGAAGCAGGATGCCCTGCGATATTGGTTAATTTATGGGAAGCCTCTGATAAATCTACTAAGCAAATCATTGAAGCATTCTCAAAGTATTTAAAAAAAGGGTTGTCTAAATCACTGGCTTTGCAAAAAGCAAAGCAGGATTATATCACTAGCGTTCCAAGAGAATTGCAGCATCCTAAATATTGGGCAAGCCTTGTGCTCGTTGGGGATGATGCGCCGCTGGAATTTGTGAGTGACAGCAATAATAATTGGTGGATATATTTAGTATTAATAGTTGTTCTTTTTATTGCGGGGATGATTGGTAAAAAATGGTTGAATGATTCTAAAACATAAGCATGGTAGCATAAATACTACGGCTTTTTATAGGCTATTTTTAACATTATA
>CAYTVR010000377.1:0-6356 GCA_964441245.1 uncultured Saprospiraceae bacterium
TATATTCAAATTGTTCTCATCGCTACCGATGCTATAAGTATGACTTCCCAATTCGATTTTCATGTTAGGGTATCGTTTAAGAACATCTACTAATTTATTAATTTCTGAAGCGATTTCGGCAGTGACGATATGACTTCCAATGTCATATTTGATTGCATCCAAACGATAATATTTTCCAGACATGGGCCGACTTCGTTTGAGGTCTCGTAGTAATTGTGAAAACTTCACATTTGAGTTGGTTGCCCGTCGTGCACTCCGTAAATTTTGAGGAGCATCTGCACGTGGATTCGTAGGTAAAGCATCATTCACTAAAGTCTCTCCATATTTTTTTCGAACCAATAAAGACTCCGTCGAGACAATCCGACTTCTTCTTTTTGGCGCAGGAGTGGACTTAGTTGCATTAGACGTAGATACTGTTTTTTCTGAAAGTGTTTCAGTAGTTTCATTTTTACTAGGAATGACTTTATCAATACTAGCAGTAACAAATTCTTTTTTGTCATCAATCACGCTAGTCGAGTTATTGTTTGATGAGGCAGAAGTCATATTGTTATTAGGAATAGTTTCCCTTGGAACAGCTTCATTTATAACTTTCGTTTCGTTCATGGAAGGAATGGAAGGTGGCTCTACCTCATTGATTTTATTTGTTGGAATGGAGGTCGGCGTTATATTTGAAGTGCTTGGAATTATTGTCGTATTATTTTCAAAATTTTCTTTAGACGGAACGGGTTCTTCCATCGTTGATTTTACTTCATTAACGACAGGTGCTTCACTTGGATTTGTGCTTATGTTTGTGCTTTCAATAGTTGGATTAGTTGGCACTTTTTCGGTAGCGACAGCCGTTGGTTCAGCAATAACACTCGTTGAATTTGGAGTAGTTATTTCCTTAGTCATCGTAGCAGCAGAAGGATTTAAAGTCGTCACTTTTTCTTCCCGTTTTTGGATTGGTTCGGAAGCGATTTTTTGATTAGGAACGGAGGGTTTCATGCCTCCATCTGAAGAAACTGCACTAGGAGTAATACTTAGTTTTTTATTGACCCTTGGAGTTTCTGTAATCACTTCTGATGATTTAGCCATCTTTGTCGAAGCAGGTTGAGGAGTACTCACTACTTTTTTATCTGGGATATTACTATTGGTGGTTGAAACATTGGGTTGCGAAGTAACAGGCTCTAATTTTTGTCGAGTGTTAGGAGTTTTAGAATAGGCTTCAGGAATGGAGACTGGAGCATTGACCTCTTCATTCAATTTAGGTTTAGATTCCGTAGGAATTTTATTTCTTTGTTGACTAATGTCTTTAACAATTTCATTTTTTTTAACCGTGTTTTCACTCGCTGCTTTTAAATCCGCAACGCTGGGGATTGTTTCCGTTTTTGGCGCATTGACTTTTTCCGTAATGGGTTCTGGCACTGACTCTGGCTCAGGTGTTGGTGTAACTGAAGGAGGAGTAGGAGTACTAACTATTTCATTTTCTTGTGTTGATGCTGATTCAACTTCTGATTGAATACCATCAGGTAAACCATTTTTCCAAAATAAATAAATATCATCATCACCACCTTCTCGTGCAGAAGTAAACATACCTCGTTCTTCATCTTCGGTTAGATAAATCGAAATATCATCATGTGGACTATTGACGGGTTTGCCGACATTGATTGGTGCATTCCAACCCTCAGTATCTAATGCAGGATCAACATAAAAAACATCGAAGCCACCATATCCAACATGGCCTTTAGAACAAAAGTAAAGACGACCATCGTGATGAATATAAGGGAAACCTTCATTCGACGAGGTATTGACTACTGGGCCTAAATTAACAGGACGTCCCCAATTGCCATTTTTCTTTCGTTTCGCAACGTAGATGTCCGTACCTCCTTGTCCGCCACCTTTATCTGAAACAAAATAAAGTTGATTGCCGTCAGGAGATAAAGCAGGATGCATATAATTATAAGCAACATTGCAAAAGGGAATTTCTTCTACATTTTTCCATTTATTAGAACCATTAGATTCGGCTTCAAAAAGTTGCATAGTAAACATGTCCTTTCGATTGGCAACATTACTGTTT
The DNA here is from genome assembly GCA_964441245.1 of uncultured Saprospiraceae bacterium. Classification (GTDB taxonomy): domain Bacteria; phylum Bacteroidota; class Bacteroidia; order Chitinophagales; family Saprospiraceae; genus JALZUU01. Next base: position 2,057 of record CAYTVR010000377.1, read on the forward strand.
CGAGTAAAAACACATCTATTGCCATCCTTTGAAAAAGTAATGTTAGCGGTGTTTTTGTTAAGTGCATTTAATTTACCAGAGAAACCTTTAGGTTTGGTGTATCGAAAGCCTTCTTCCTCTTTACTGAAATATAAGTTGATGAAATCTCGTCCAGTCCATCCAGATTTTTGTTTTAATAATTTGATGCCTTGTTTTTTATCTGAAGAGTAAACGATACCACCATTGTGGAAAATAGGAGCAGTATCATCACCATCAGAATTTTGAGAAAAAGCTAAAACTCCTGCATTAGGAAAAGTAGGACGAATATCTTTAATGTTTGCGCAAGCAGCGATCATCAATGGACCACGTTCATCATCTGGCACCTTATAGTTGTATTGTTGAAACCAATACTTAGCTTCATTGTATTTTTCGTTGCTCATCAAGGTTTCACCAAAGTAAAAATAAGTGATGGGTTTAGCTTTAGGCTCTCTGACAATTTCTTTATACAATTGCTCAGCACGATCCATTTGATTGGTATTGCGATAACAGTTGGCTAACTTGGTTTTGTAACCCAGATTATCTTTAATCGCGAGCCCTTCCTCAAACAAAGGAATTGCTTGAGCATAATTTTTAGATTTATACGCTTTATTTGCCTTTTTAAATTGTTGCTTTTGTGCATAACTGTTGATACTCAATAGAGCAAAAAGACAGACACAAATAATTTTTAGACGTTCCATTTACAGGCATTTTTAATTAAATTTCTCTTACTAAGTACATTTTATAAAGTCCTTAGTCTTATATATCAAAAAGTATGCAAAGTTCCTATTTAAAAGCGATTTGAGACTCTGAGGGTGGAGCTATTGTGAAAATTTTAGGTTTAAAGCCCAAAACTGAACTAAAATTAACATATTATTAATAATGTACCTAGCATTTTTTGTTTAATTTGAATCGGATAAAAAATGATTGACCAAACAAATAGATTTTAACATAAAAAGAGAAGACAATGAAGCAATTTAACCTACTTTTAATCGGAATTATCTTTTTGGCTAGTAGCCTAAATCTTTCTGCTCAGATTAGTGAGGATGAAAAGTCGATGAGTATGGGCGTTAAAAATGCACTGATTTTACAAATTCCGGAAGCGAAAGAAAAATTTGTAAAAAAGCTATGGAAGAAATATTTGAAGCAATTCAAAGGCAAAACCAAAAGAGTAAAAAAGGCCGATGAGATGCGTACCTCTGGTGCACGAATTGTTGAAATTGGCGGAAGTACAGCTGTAGATTTAGTGAGTCGAGTTTCGGGGACTGGAGAAGATGTCGAACTGATCATGTGGGTCAACATGGATGGGGATGAATTTTTGTCTTCTTACACTCATCCAGATCGATATACCGAAGCAGAAAAAATATTGATGCGTTTTGGCTTAGAAGTCACTCGAGAGAAAATTAAAATTGAATTAAAAGACGAGGAAAATCGTTTGAAAAAATACAACAAAGATCATAAAAGATTAAAACGTAACAACGCTAATTATCATCGTGAAATAACCATTGCTCAAGAAAAAATCAAAAAAGCAGAAGCGAATATCGAGCAAAATGAAATTGAACAAGAAACGATGCGTGCAACGATTGAAAGTCAAAAAGTATTAATTGAAGAAGTTAAAAAACGCTTGAGCGAGATTTAATAAAAAACCTTTTAGACGAGATCAAGAGTGGCTTGATTTATGACTACTGATTTATACTTATACTACCCTCATTTTAAATTAGAGTAATTTTTAAATTGGAAGGTAAGGTATTTGCGCAAATGAAAAAAACGATAAGTTTTGCTTTAAGGATATACAAAATAATAGTCCCACTTTCGATCTTTATTTTTTGTGTGTATATGGTGGTTGACGACTATATGTTTATAGAAAAATATTGGGAAGTTAATTGGACGGAACATCTTGGATTATGGTTGATGTATTTACTTGTCTTTTTTGTTGTTTTATCCATTTATTATTGGGTGTTTTCATTAGCAATCATTTTCACTTATCATAAATTAATCAAACGATATTTTCAACAAAAGAAAAAGTAATCCTTTCCCGCTGTCCAATTTTTTTCTTCAAAACAAGATTGAATACCTGTCTGATCATCGGGAGCTGCCACAGCGATAATCAATTGAGGGCGGTCGAGTTCCTCAAGTATTTTTTCAGAGACTAAAATGACATCATAAATTGCTTTTCCTTGTTTTTTAGGATTATTAGTTAACCAATGAAATTTAATATTCGCCTCCAATAATTGTCGAGCCAAGACCTTTCCTTTTTTTCCTGCTCCCCACAAAACCAAAGACCTTTTTGAATCATAATCCAAATCCAAAAAGTAAGGTGTTTTTAAGTTGAAATATTGTTGGTTGGCATAGTTTGGATCATTCCTAGAACTGCGATCTGCATGGTCTCGCCAAAAATGTAATACCTCTGGAATACCAACTACTCTATACCTTGCCTGATAAAAACGAAAACACAAATCATAATCTTCAGGATATCGATCAGATTCAAAAGCACCACAGCTAATTAAGTCTTCTCGAAAAATCATCCAACAAGGTGAAGCAATGACACACTCTCGATAAATATCTTCATAATGCCGATGTTCCAATGTCAATTGATTAAGCCAATGTTCATAACGTTGATAGCCATTACCCAGTGTTGTTTCTGAAAAGTATTGGACTAAACCTGTGGTAATGTGATGAGGTCCTTTTTCAAGTAAATTTGTTTTGAGTCGGCTCAATTTATGAATAGGCATTCGATCATCTGCATCCATCCGCGTAATTAAATGCCCTTTACTTTTGGCAAAAGCCAAACGAAGCGCAGGAATAATTCCTTTCTCTTTGGTTTGAAAAATTCGGATTCGATGGTCCTTTTTCGAAAATTTCATTAATAGCTGCCAACTATCATCTGTCGATTGGTCATCGATGGCTAGTAATTCCCAATTGGTTTCGCTTTGATCCACAATAGATTGTAAACATTCCTCCAAATAAGGCCTAGCATTATAGATCGGAAGAAGAATACTGATCAAGGAATTTGATGACATGTTTTTATAACTAAGGTTAACAGTGTTTTTTAGACTAAAGTCTCTAAATTTTTGAGAAAACGTACTAAAATATCAGTTCTATCAAGATATGTGGATTTTGAAGGATAAAATTACGAATTAGCAAGCATCTCTTTCTCTTTTTCTTTTGTTTATAAAACCTAAATGTTTATCTTTGCACCGATTTTTAGCAAGCGTATTAAAAATTATCAATTTTATAACCGCTTGAAAGGTCAAATTCTACGTTTTTTATAGGTACACCAAAATATAAGGAGTACTATTTCAATAAATTGAAGAAAATTATTTTTTAAGCGATATTTAATTAGCAATTATGGCAAATATAGGTCGAGTAAAGCAAGTAATCGGACCCGTCGTTGACGTTAGTTTTTCCGATGCTGATTCAAAATTACCAGAAATCTTAAATGCATTAACCATCAAACGTCCAAGTGGCGAAGATTTGATTTTGGAATGTCAAAGACACCTTGGTGAAGATAGCATCCGTGCTATTGCAATGGATTCTACGGATGGATTAGTTCGGGGAACCGAGGTAGTTGATAATGGTAGACCAATTTCAATGCCTGTTGGTGATCAGATTAAAGGTCGTCTTTTCAATGTAATTGGAGAGGCGATTGATGGTATCGGTCAGTTGGAAAAAGGGGAGAATGCTGCACCGATTCATCGTGATCCACCTAGATATGAAGATCTTTCTGTTGAAACAGAAATTCTTTATACCGGAATTAAAGTAATCGACTTAATCGAGCCTTACTCAAAAGGTGGAAAGATTGGACTCTTCGGAGGTGCGGGTGTAGGAAAGACGGTATTGATCATGGAATTGATTAATAATATCGCGAAAGGATATGCAGGTATGTCTGTATTTGCTGGAGTAGGAGAGCGAACTCGTGAAGGAAATGATTTATTACGGGAGATGATCGAATCTAACGTAATAAAATATGGTGAAGAATTTAACCACAGTATGGAAGCTGGTGGATGGGATTTATCTAAAGTAGATAAAAAAGCATTGACAACTTCTCAAGCAACCTTAGTATTCGGACAGATGAATGAGCCTCCTGGTGCGAGAGCGCGAGTAGCATTGTCTGGTCTGACGGTTGCTGAATATTTCCGTGATGGAGATTTAACTGATCCAACTGGAGGAAAAGATATCCTTTTCTTTATCGATAATATCTTCCGATTTACACAAGCAGGTTCTGAGGTATCAGCACTACTTGGACGGATACCTTCAGCGGTAGGTTACCAACCAACCTTGGCAA
>CAYTVR010000378.1:0-6275 GCA_964441245.1 uncultured Saprospiraceae bacterium
TAACAATACCAATAATGTCGAATTGTATAAAGGTGGCCTCGTCGTGGGTCAACTCTATTTTATTCGTGTCCAAGGAGCCAATGATGCGGTAGGAACTTTCCAAATGTGTGTCAATAATTACAACCCCCCTGTCAATCCTGGATCAGATTGTGTAACTGCTTCCGTCCTTTGTGATACTTCTCCATTCTCTGTACAAAGTGTAGTAGGTGCTGGAAATGATCCAGATGAGGCAGGTTCATCTTCTTGTCTTGGTGGATTTGGAGGAAGTTCAGAAACAAATTCTACTTGGTTCGTTTGGACAGCAGATGATAAAGAACCAGGAATGCTTGAATTTACTTTATCTCCTTCCAATCCTTCTGATGATTTAGATTTTGTGCTTTTTGAATTAACAGGAGGTATAGGAGACTGTGGCTCTAAAACTGAAGTACGATGTATGGCTACTGGAATTGATCCAAGTGAACACCCGAGTCGTTGTTCGGGGCCAACCGGATTGCGAGAGGGAGAAAATGATGTGATTGAAAACCCTGGCTGTTCCAGTTCTTCTCAAAATAACTTCTTGGAGCCATTAGCTATGGAACCTGGCAAAAGTTATGGTTTGTTGATTAATAACTTTACCGCAACAGGTAATGGCTTTTCTATTGATTTCGGAGGTAGTGGAAAATTTCAAGGCCCTCAGGCTGCATTCAATTCAGATGCTACGGGAACAGTTTGTTATGGAGATGAGGTGAATTTTACAGATGCCTCTTCTTTTCCATTAGGCGAGTTGACCAATTGGCAATGGAGTTTTGGTGTAGATGCAGAGCCTGCTACCGCTAGTGGTCAAAATCCACCTGCTGTCCAATGGACAAGCCCCGGTGAAAAATCAATAGTACTAACCGTGGAAACCAATCTAGGTTGTATCGTTACAGAAATTGAAACTTTCATGGTAGAAGCTTGTTGTGAAGATCAAAACGCAATGACCATTACGCCTACGATTGATGATGCCCTTTGTCCAGATGTAGCTGATGGTGCTATCGCATTAACGGTAACGAGTAATGCGCCTGATCATACTTTCATGTGGGAAGATGGAACAACTGGAAATTCAATCAGTAACCTTACCCCTGGTGATTATTTAGTAACGATTACCAATGAAGCGACTTGTGATACGACTATAACCATAGAGGTGGCAACTGCCGACCCAATGATCATAGATACACTCATCCAAATGCCAACTTGTGATGGTGGAGTAGATGGTGCGATTACCCTTAATGTTACGGGTGTAGGCCCTTTTGCTTTTGATTGGAATGATGGCAATGGCTTTGTAGTTGGGAATAATAATTTATCTAATTTGCCTATTGGGACTTATGATGTAAGCATTCGAGATGGGAATGGTTGTATACTCGATTTATCCATTTTTGTGAATGAATTGGTTTTAGAATTAGACCCAACGGTAGAAGTAGTGACGCCACCTAGTTGCTTTGGCTTTTCGGATGGAAGCATATTGTTATCTATTGCTAATGGAAGGGCTCCTTTTGAATATGATTGGAATGATGGTAATGGATTTGTAGGAGATAATTCCATTCAAAATATTTCTGCAGGTACCTATACTATAAATGTAAGAGATGCCAATAATTGTCAAGGGGTCTTTGAGTTTATGATAGAAGATCCCGATCCTGTAGCTGTAGACATTGAAGTTATAAATGTCAGTTGTTTTGGTGAAGGAGATGGACAGTTGATTGCCCATGCGACGGGTGGAGTAGGGGATTACCAATTTATTTGGAGTAATAACGGACGAGATAGTATTATTGATAATTTGATACCTGGTAATTATACGGTAAGAGTAATCGATGGCAATGGTTGTGAAGTAATGGACATGGAATTAATAGAACAGCCAGGCGAATTGTCTTTGGATATTGCAGACATCCAAGATGTACTTTGTAATGGCGAGCCTACAGGGGAAGTCATTGTCAATCCCACAGGAGGAAACACGCCGTTTCAATATAGTATAGACGGTATTTTTTATCAAGCTGAACCGATTTTTTCAGGCTTAGAAGCGGGTGATTATACCTTCTTTGTACAAGATACTTTAGGCTGTGTAGCGGAGGTAGAAGGAACAGTTAATCAACCGGTGCCATTGATTGTCGATGCAGGCCCTGACCAACAAGTGGATTTAGGATTTACAACAGTGATCAATACGATTACTAGTCCACCACTTCGACCAGTTGTTTATCAATGGTCAAGTATAGATGGGGATAGTTTGACATTGAGTTGTACGGATTGCCCCAATCCGATTGCGTCTCCTTTTGATCCCACCACTTATCAAATTTTAGTAATAGATGAAGATGGTTGTACTGCAAGAGATGAAGTATTGATTGATGTCTTCAAAAATCGCCCTATCTTTATACCCAATGCCTTCTCACCCAATGATGATGGTATCAATGATTTCTTTACCGCTTTCAGTGGCCCTGCTGCTCAACAGATTCGCATGATGCGAGTTTTTGATCGTTGGGGAGCGTTGGTTTTTGAAGGCACTAATTTGGCTTTAGGACAAGAGACTCTTGGTTGGGATGGCAAGCATCGAGGACGAAGAGTGACACCAGGCGTTTATGCTTATTTTGCCGAGATTGAATTTATAGATGGAGTGGCCTTATTTTATAAAGGGGATGTTACAGTACTTCGGTAGGAAAAATCGAGTGAGCGGTGATCATGTGATCTGGTGTTACTGATGCATAATTTAATAAGACTTTCGTCAAATAATACGACGGCCATGTGCCGAATGAATATTGATCATTGTTCACTGATCATTGTTCATTGAAAAGCAACTCGCAACAAATTTTTCAATGAAAAGCCTTTTATTTTTCACCTCTTTTTTTTCAATACTCTTTTTTTGCTCTTGTGAAAATCAATTAGCAGAAGTAGAAAAGTTTTTTCCAGAAGATTTTGTGGGAAAAGAGAATTTTAAGGACATTGAAATATTGTATAGTGATTCGGCAATTGTTCGAGTTCGTATTACAGCACCGCATATGGTTAGGTTTTTAGATCGTAGAGAACCTCGACAGGAATTTGATGGCGGAATAGTGGTAGATTTCTTTAATGAACGAAAACGCATTACTAGTCAACTCAGTTCCAAACATGCGATCAGGTATGAGAAAAAAAATGAAATCTTAGTACGAGATAGCGTCGTCCTCCACAGCTCAGGCGATCAGAAACTAGAAACCAGCGAACTCATCTGGGATGAAAAAGAGGAACGGATCCACACCAATAAATTTGTAATGATTACCACTCCTGAAGAAAAAATTTGGGGCTATGGTTTTGAAGCCAATCAGGATTTTACGCGTTGGAAGATTAAGGCGATTGAGGGGGAACTTAAGGTGGATGATTTGGGGAAGGAGACTAATACTGACTCAAAAAAATAGCCTATACTTTACAAAGTATGAATAAGAGAATATTTCAAAAACTACACTTTTACAAGAACTATGGAATGGAAAAAAGTATTAGTGAAATTAATTACAAAGAATATGATTTGAAATGTGATTTAGATGGTCGTATTGCGAAACTTTTTTCTGAAATAAAAACACCTATTGGATTTGATTATATTTCTAATTCATCCTTTATTTTAACTGCAAATAAATTAAGTGAAAGGGTTGCCATAAAATATGAAGAACTGAAAGCATTGGAAAACAATTTAGTACAAGTTTTCAATGCAATGTTTTTAGATTGGGTTGAGATAATAATTTATTTAAAGGAGAAGGGTGAAAGAAGTATTCCATTTGATATCTCATCCGCTTTGAATGATGTGATATTTTCTTCAATTCTAAATAAACCTATTTCTTTTGGCGATCTTTTAAAATATAGTGAGTTTAAATCTGAAATGGTTCTAGAGAATATGTTTAGATTTAAAGATTATATTCATTTTAAAAATGAAAAAATCTGGCAAATCATTGATAAGTTTTATCTTATCGCATTAAAGATCAAAGACCCTATTTTGAAGGAAAATTGTGAAATAAATAAGGTGAAATTAAAAATGGTAGAATTGATTAAAAATCCATTTTCTAGGGGTCTTTATGAGAGTGTGAATAAAACTAAATATACGTTGAGAGATCGTGAAGATATTAAACAGCTATTCCTAGAAAAGATTTCCACATAATTAATAGGAATAAATCTATTATTATATTTGACGAAAGTCATCAAACCCAATTCTATATTTTCAAAATAAGAACTTGCTCCTAACCACCATTATCATCTTCTTAGTATTATCGGCACTCTTCTCAGGGACAGAGATTGCGTTTATCTCTGCCAGTAAATTAAGGGTTGAATTGAAGCGTAAAAAAGGTACGCGCAAAGGAGCCATCTTGGCGGACTTCTATGAAAAGCCAGCAGAGTTTTTAGGGACGATGTTAGTGGGTAATAATATTGCTCTGGTCTTTTTTACTTTTTTGATGACCAAGTTATTATCGCCATATTTTGAGGATTATGTTTCGAGCGAACCTTTATTGCTTTTAATCAATACGATTATAATTACGCTGGTGGTTTTGATCTTTGGAGAGTTTTTGCCGAAGACAATGTTTCGTTTGTTTGCTGATCGGCTATTGTATTTTTTCGCTTATCCTTTATTGTTTTTCAAATACATTTTATTGATTCCATCTTGGGTTATGACGCGATTGTCGGCGCTTATACTTAAGTTCATTTTTCGCACCACAGCTGACAACGTAGAGGAGACCTTTACTCGTTTAGATTTAGAAAACTTTATCAAAGGGACACAGACAGAATCTGAAGAAGATATTGATACCAATTTATTTGAGAAGGCTTTGTATTTGCGTCGAGTGAAAGTAAAAGAATGCATGGTGCCAAGGCCTGAAATAGAGTCGATAGATTTACACGAAAGTGTAGATAATTTAAAGCAAAGATTTATAGGAACCAACCTTTCTCGGCTGTTGGTTGAAGACGGTGATATTGATAATGTGATCGGCTATGTATATCATCAGCAGATGTTGAATAATCCCAAAACCATTGGAGAAATGGTTTATGATATTTCCTTTGTGCCGGAGGCTATGGCTGCCCAAGATCTGCTCAATTATTTTATGAAGGAGAGTCTGAATATTGCTTGTGTGGTAGACGAATATGGGGGCACAGCTGGAGTGATTACAATAGAAGATGTAGTGGAACAAATATTTGGTGAAATAGAAGACGAACATGATCAAGAAGAACACGTAGAAATAAAAGAGTCTGAAAATGAATATGTCTTCTCTGGTCGTTTGGAAGTGGGTTATTTGAATGAAAAGTATGAAGCGATCAATTTTCCAGAAGGAGAATATACGACACTTTCGGGCTATCTGGTAATGACCACTGAGACCATTCCTGAGCAAGGGGTTGTGATAGAATTGAATGGTTATCGCTTTATTTTGGAATTGGTAAGTGCCACTAAAATTGAAACTGTCCGCGTGATCAAATTAGACCAAGAGTCCAATGAAGAAATGGATTAATGACATACTCTATTCTTTTCCTGTCCAGCTATTGGCTCTTCACTTGCGTAATAACTTATTACTCATAGGTACTTGGATTTTCTTAGGTTTGTTGATGACAGGCCAAGTGGCTAAGCTTTTTGGTATTAAATATCTTTTCTTAGCGCCTGAATATTTAGGCGAGGTCAATTTTTGGAGTTTCTTTTTTGTTGGCTTGGCGTTTGGAGCGTTTACGATGACTTGGAATTTGACCACCTATTTATTGGATGCTCACCTCTTTCCTTTTTTGGCTTCTTTGGGTCGACCTTTCACTAAGTTTTGTTTGAACAATGCATTGGTTCCCTTGATATTTTTGGGCTTCTATTTTTACAATACTATTTATTTTCAAGGCTACTTTGAATATTGGGCTGGGTCGGTGATTTTGAAAAATTGTTTGGGCTTTATTTTAGGGATGGTGATTCTATTTGTCATTGCGGCCATTTACTTTACCTATACTAATAAGGATATTCTCAGTTTCCTAAAAATACGTCAAAAAATTCCACCTAATCTAGCAAAAGATATCAAACCTGGTCGACGATTTACAACGCTTGATGATATACAAGCAGGGAAGGTGCGTTGGCGGGTAGATACCTATTTGACGGAGCAATTACGACCTCGCCTAGTGCGAAGTGTAGCGCATTATGATTCAAGCGTTTTATTAAGTGTCTTTCGACAAAATCATGGCAATGCCTTAATTGTTCAACTCATGAGTTTGCTGCTATTGGTCGTGTTAGGTTTATTGATTGATAATAAGAATTTTCGGATTCCTGCGGGTGCAAGTATTTTTATATTGGC
>CAYTVR010000379.1:0-6248 GCA_964441245.1 uncultured Saprospiraceae bacterium
GAGTTTTATTAAGTTATAAAAGTAAAGTCTTGTAAGCATGTGGGGATTTCACCTATTAAACTTTTCTCTTGATAAACCAATCTTAAATGTCTGTGAATAGCTAAAGATAATAGAACCTTTTCCATTAATTTATAGATCCAAAATCCGGTTCCTTCGGTGTGGGGGTTCGATTCCCCCGGACAATATGCACGTTCTTTATTCTATATCTTGAAAGGAAAGATATTTGATCCAGAACTTCCAAAACTTCCTGCAGAATTAAGAGAAAATCAGGAGATAAAAAAACAAAACAGGTCTTTGGGTTGACCTTCATTCCAAATCCAGTAAAGGACCATCTACGGATTGGAATAACGAAAGAATTCTTTGGAACAGGTAATTTATCTTTTTATGACGTAAGTGGTAAAATCGTTTTAACTAAAATTGTCAAACCATTGACAGAATCACTATCTTTAGATATTAGTAAATACTCACCTGGACTTTGTTTTGTTATTTTAACAAATGAAACTGGTAAAATTATTGAAAAAGAAAAGCTGGTGATTAATCGTTAAAAAATAATATCTAAAAAATGATTTATGTTCAAATCAATATTTTTATATAGTCTGTTAATATTATTCCCTACATTAATTATTGGCCAAAATACTTTCTCTAAAACAATAGATATTAATAATGATGCGGATAGTGGGTGGCAAATAGAAGAAGTTGAAGATGGATATATGATATTGTCAGGTTCTCGTTGTATTAATAATTCCACGTCTTGTGTTGGATTGGTAAAAACTGATTTTGACGGAGAGGTTATTTGGAAAAAAAATTATAGTAGTCACACCAACAACCTTGGGTCAGGGCGGTTTGTAAAAGATGGAAATGATTATTTAATCAGTGGAAGAATAAATACCCCCAATGATTCCTTAGACTTTTTCTTATTAAAAATTGCAAATAATGGAGATAGTTTATGGATGAGAACCTATGGAACACAGAAACTAGAATTCAATAAATCAGTTATCAAAACACTCGATGGTGGTTATATTCTTTATGGCATACAAGAAATCAATGAAATACAGCGAATAATCCTATTGATAAAATTGAATGAAAACTATGATATAGAATGGGAAAAAAATTACGGAGAAGAGTTTAGGTTTGCAGATGGCGCTCATATATTACAATTAAATAATGGAGATTTTTTAATGTCAGCAAGAACTTGTCTTTGGGGTGAAAGTTGTATCCAACCTGCTGCTGCATTAATTAGAATTGATTCTATTGGGAATGAAATATGGACTAAAACTTTTGAACAAGTTGGTAAAGATGTAACTCATCCTCGAGTTATTGATTTGGATAATGGGAATATTGCTTATAGTTGGGTTCGAGATTCGTTTAATTTTGAGACTTATGAATACCCTCCAGTGGTTTATGGGCTGAACCCAGATGGAGATATTATTTGGGAAAAAACACTCTATTCAAGTTGGGTTCATGAGAAAAATATTCTTAACCTCCGCAAAGCATCAAATGGAGATATACTCGGAGTCGGTTGGGACCAAACTATAGAAGGGTTTAACGCGGGTGGTTGGATTTTTCGATTAACTCCTAATGGAGAATTATTATGGGAGCGAACAATTGCCGAACCTGGTTCAGTAATTGAATACACTCCTTTATTCGATATTATGGAAGATCAAGACGGTAGTCTTCTTGCTTGTGGTAATTATCAAGATTCTTTTCCTGATGGAATACCTGTTATCAATAATCCTAATATCTGGTTACTGAAACTAGACAACATGGGTTGTTTGGAACCTGACTGCGAAGAACAACAATTAATTACTTCAACTATAGAAATCCAACAGGAAGATAGAAGTTTAGAATCATTAACCATTTTTCCTAATCCTGTAAAAAATAAAATCCGTATTCATCTTTCTAATCCTTCTTTATTCAGGGAAGAATCGACAACCAAGATTTTTAACAATCAAGGCCAATTAATTTATCAAATAAGTTCGCCTACTTTTCCAATAGATATTAATGTTATTGATTTTGCTTCAGGAATTTATTGGATTCAAATGCATAATAATAAAGGTCTTTTTGCTACTTCCAAATTCATCAAATCATGAAAAAACATTAATGCTTTTACCTTATTTTTTTTCTTTCTTTTGTATTTAGAGATATAAGTTCAACTGGAATTTGTACCTATAGGCGCCAAATTTATACGTCCCCTTTTTCCCCATTTCACTAGGAGACATTATTGTCATAACGTCGCCCCCTCCCCACCCCGATATAAAAAATTTATTTCCTACAAGTAAATTCTAAATTCAAGAAGTGAGACAGACCATCCTTCTTATTTGGCAAAGGCGACAATAATGATTGTCTTTCCTTTTGAGCCCCAAAGGCAAATCGTTTCTTTGCGGAAGTATAAATCTCAAGGAAAGAAACATTTCGATCCATAAATTGAAATCTGGTAAAAGGAGTAAAATTTATTTTCAACATGAAAGTTCCAAATTCAAGTATTCAGAACCTTCATCATTTGATTAATAAAGTGACAAGATGATTTTCTTTCTATCCAAATAAACCATTTTTTCCTTAATCATACTAAAATCTACTTCATCGCTAATTTGCTCTCCAATATTGGGGAAGCTTCCGAACGAATTAAAATATTGAAGTAAATGGGCATGTAATATTTTTAGGCGATCAAGGTCAACATAATCGCCCGCTGCAGTATCAAATTCCTTTGAAGCAGAATCAAGAGTTAAAAACTCTGTGATAAACGACCAGCCATTTGGCAATTGAGTTTCATAATTGTAATGTTCCATTTTTTGATTTTTAATGTTAAGTAGTAAGGTTAATTTGCTATCTATAAATGCTAAGTATCTCTATTTTGGCAAGGTGGCAAAAGTGGCAATTGGCAAAAAGTCGATTGCCCACTTTTGCCAGCTTTGCCGCCTTGCCATTTTCAAGATTAGTCCTTCTTCGTGTCCCTTTTCTCATAAACTTCTCCTTTCCCAAGCTGCTTTAAAAAAGGTTTTAAATACACTCTGATGTATCGATCTACTGTTCTGGGTTTCATGCTCATAGTTTCGCCAATAGCCACAGCATCTCGACGGTGGAATTCTTGAGGTAGTTTATTATAAAACCGTTGTTTCTTTTCTGTAAGAGAAGCGAAAGAAGAAGATCCTTGCTGTGGTAATCGATCAAAAATATATAAAGCGTGTTCCATATAAACTTCTACTAACCACAAGGCCGTGTAAAAATCATCATCATGACAAAAAACCTGCTCGACAGTATTTTGTTGTTCATATTTTCGCATAGCTGTGAACATCATCGCTAAGCGAAAAAGAATCAATCCTAGTCTTTTCACAATACTCAATGCTCCAGTACCAAATGCTTCATTAGTAGACATTAAAAATTCTCGAAAGGTGGCGTTCAATATTGCCCATTGCGCTTTGGTTAAATTAATCTTTGTTGGATGTTCTTCTAAAAAGATAATCATCTCTGTTACCTCTTTGGCTTGTTGCTCAAAATATTCATCATAGTCTTCTCCAGTTCCATCTGAAGATACATCTCGCCAATCTATTTGTACATCAAAAAAATAAAATAGGAATCGAGAAAATAATCCGTCTTCAACAGATGGAATGAGTTTGATGACTTGATTCGGTGTCCCAGATAATATCACCGATAATCTTGGTTTTTGAATTTCTACAAATTCATTGTTCATTTTTCGACTATAAGAAATGCATTCGTGATGCGCGGCTTTTCGAAGCAAGTCACTATAACCACCCCAATCTTGTTTTAATACATTTCCTAATGTATCGGATTCCGATTCAAATAAGATACCGGAGTCTCCATTGTTTTTTAATTGGTGGATCAACATCGAAGAACTAGAATTAGCAGGAATAAATAACATTCGAGTCGGTTCAAGAATAGGTTTCTTTGGTGGCTCTGAAATTGTCTTTCGTTTAAATTTCGTTATGTCTACATCATATCGAATCACTTCTTGTTCATAGCTTTCACGAGCTATTTTGCTTTCTTCTAATAACTCGTTATGATAATTTATTCCTAATTGCCTAGCATAGTTTAAGCTCCCTTTTCCATTCCCCGCAGGTGAAATAACAAAAGCAAATAAATTAGGATAACAGAGCTTATGATCATAAACTCCTTTTACATTTGGAAGGCAACCACTCAATACTCCAATCGCACCAGTTAAAAAAACATCACGTTCATACCGATCTTTAAAAATGGCACAACCATCCGATAATAATCGAGGTAATTGATCATATACTTTCAAAGGAATAGACCGTGGTGGTTTTGATTTAAAATCTGTTAAGTCGTAGTTACTAATTGAAGAGGAATTGCTGACATCAGAATAATTTGTATATCCTTTATAAGAGCTTGAAATGGTTCTTTTCATCTCTGCTTTGGTGATTCCATTAAAGCGTTGGATTACCATTGTTTTCACTAACGCTTCTGGTAAGTCTGCGTGATTACAAATCCCTGCTAATTGAAATAAATAATTATTACGATTTCCAACTTCGTAAGTCGATCGTTGATTCATTTTTTGGACACATTCTTCAAAAATATCTTGATATTCTACTGAGCCCGAATCAAGCTTTTTCTCATTTAGTTCTGAAGCATTATCAATTTTAAAAACGCTTGCATCTTCATTGATAAATGCACCAGGATCAAAAGAAAAAAAGCAGAGACGGGTTATATCTCTTCCAGATCGATCAATTTCTAAATCTAAAACTTGTTCATAATAATCTACTACTTGTTCGAAGGCTATTCTATGATTCTCTTGAATAGCATCTGTTTTAACAATCACTTTATAACCTCGACCACTAGGACTTATAAAACCGGCAAGTGCTGAGTCGATCGATTTTAATTTACTTTGAATATCTGCAATTTTATTTGTACCCAGCTGATCTATATCCAATATTATATAAGGATAATATTGTCTAAGGAATTCCATCCTACGCCCCCCGTCAAAATGACCTGAAACAGTAAAACCTAAAAGCTGTTTTTTCATTTGATCTGCTGATTCTTTATCTCCCCGTTGAATCGCTTTTCTAATTTTGTTAATTTCTTTTTTATAAGCGCCAATCCTGATCGCTTCTATAATTTGAGCTAATGTCCTCTGTCCAATTATTTTAGTGAATTTTTGAAAGATAGTTATGCGTTCCATTTATATATTTTTGAATTTTGAAAAAGGTCCACCAAAGTTTACCTACTTTGGGGACCGAAACTTGAGACACATAACTATATCCTTACGAATATTCTGAAATATTTGAAAGATAGCCTAACAACAAACGGATCTCGAATCAATAGTTTTGGGACGGCCTCTAAATCACTTGGATTAAAAAAAATATTCCAATATTTAAGTAATTAAATAAGGTGATAGTTAAGATAGTATGGTTCAAGTTTCTTTAAATGTAAAGTGAATTCCTTCGTTGAGTAATTATTTTTTAATACTCTAGAATTTATAAAACAAAAAGAATCAACTTACCTCGTCTCTTAGCAATTCGTTGACAGAAAATACTTTTGCTTCCAAATTGATATAAGTATTTTCATCAAAAGAAAAGAGACATAAATAATGAATGTCTTCTCCTTGAATAGAAAATCGTTTCACCCCAGTCAACTGTTCATAATATTTCCGTACTTGCCAAAAGGTTGATTTATGAAATACTCTTTGGCCGTTTGTTTTTACTATAATATTTATCCCAAAGCCTGTAGCTGCTTCAAACACAGCAAAGCAGAAAGGATCTTTTATCAAAATTTCACAAATCTTCTTTTTATCCTCTTCAGGCAAATAGGGGATTTCTAATAACTGAAATCCAGAGTAATTGACCATTCTAATTCGTTCATTTTCTTTGGTGTAATGACCACTCACACAAAAAAATGGAAGGACTCTTTTTTGTATATCAAAATCGTGATCTTGATCGCTGTTAAATAATTTTCTTAGGTTTAGGATTTCTTCTTTTAACTTTCCTTTTTTGATTTGCGTTAAGATGGTTAGCAAAGGTTTAGACTCAATAATTTTTTTGGGATTTTGAAACAAGGTTACGATTGGCATCGGTAATAAGTTTTGATAAGCATGAATACAAAAGAATGTTATCATACTCTATTAGAAATTAAAAACATCGATACAAAGTAAATCCACTCCACCTTCCAAAAGTAGTTGTACAGGGTAGCGCAACCCACTCCTATACTGCTGACATTCAATCTCTTATTATCCTATTTATCTTTATCTTTTTTTGCTTGAACAGCAAGATGTTGGAATT
>CAYTVR010000380.1:0-6142 GCA_964441245.1 uncultured Saprospiraceae bacterium
TTCATCAATTAGGACAGGACAAGAAGCATCATTTTTTATTTTTTCCTAATGAAAATTATCCTAGGGATCATTCAAAATCTACTTGGATTACAGCAGCACAAAAAGCTTACAAAGAGCATAAAAACCAAATAGTACAAACCGACAAGGATGAATTATTCCTTTCTGTTTTTCCTGCCAAGGATCGCTTGTTGATCATTGGTGCAGCACATATTTCTGTGGATCTTGTTGACTTGGCTCATCAATTTAATTTTGAAACAACGGTTATCGATCCACGCGGTATTTTTACCAACAAAATGCATTTTACTACGACACCCAATGCCATTCATGAAAAATGGCCAGCAGAGGTCCTGAATGATTTTCCATTAGATGCGGATACTTATGCGGTTGTTTTGACTCATGATCCAAAGATAGATGACCAAGCTTTACATATTTTACTCCGGTCAGAGGTAGCTTACATTGGCGCTTTAGGAAGTCGAAAAACACAGGCCAAACGAAAAGCGAGATTGGAAGAAGCAGGATTTACAGAAACGGAAATAGATCGTATTCACGGACCAGTGGGCGTATCGATTAATGCACGCCGACCAAAAGAAATTGCCTTGAGCATCGTAGCAGAATTGGTGCAAATGAAGAATCGTTTTTTGTGAAAAACTAAAAAAGGAATAAAGTAAGCACTTAATTAGCTCATAATTAGCTTCACAATTTTTTCAGCTTTACCCGCAGAAACGATAATAAAATATATGCCTTGCGGCAAATCGGTCTCTATAGAAAAATTTCTTTCGTTGGTATTTCGGCTTGACCGATAAACGGACTGACCTAAAGCATTAATAATTTTGATTTCTAAATCAGAGTGCTTTGTTTCCGTGAATTCAAAATGAAGGATTCCTGTAGAAGGATTTGGATAAATATTAAGGTCATTGATCTCTTCTTCATCGGAATCAATCGAAGTCGTCTCCGAAATAGCAGCATAAAGAAATGGCACAGAAAGACCAATCAAGGTATCTAAATAAGCCCATGAATTTTCTAATGGAAAAAACCAAGGACAATGAGTCGCTCCAGATAAAGGATGAAAAAGAAAGGGTAAATTTAAATGATCGGCTCTTATAGCAACATCCAATGCTTTCGTAATTGGTATCAATGGATCTGCGGTTCCATGCACTTGTAATAAAGGCGGGTCTAAATTGGTCTGAATGGATGAAGTATCAAACATTAGATCATTTAAAACAGTGGCAGTGCCTCCACAAAAACACAGCGTTGCTCTCGCCTCCGAACTAAAGCCACTATTGCCACTATTTCCTTCAATAGAACTATCATTAGACATCGGAGGTGTTGGAGGAAATGCCGTTTCAAAATCTTGATCGATATAATTACTAGTCAAGGCTGTAATCGCACCAGCAGATTCTCCTGCGAGAAATATTTGTGATGGATCTATTTTATAAAAACTTTGTTCCTTTTTAAAAAACCTAATCGCCGCCTTCATATCATGCATAGCATTGATCACCGCTCGATTACAAATCGTTGCATCCAATCGATAATCTATACTTGCTACCGCATATCCTCGCCTCGCCATACTATCGCAATAGGCTACAATATGAACTAAGGATTTGGTTTGCGTTTGATCCGTGAATCCACCACCATGTGCATAAATGATCAATGGCCTTTCGTCAAGATTATCATTTTTAGGTTCATAAAAATCTAATAACAAATTCTGATTATTTCCTTGATAATCTATCGCGGCACCATATTCAATATCGATTGTTTTGTCTGTTTCTTCAAAAATAGGTACTAGATATCTTTGCGAAAAAACAGCTGTATCTTGTAATAGTACAAAAAGTAAAATGACATAAATATTTTTCATCGGTTGGTACATTTTCTAGTTTTTTTTTAAAATACAAGATGGATTCAGAGCATATTTAAATTTTTGCTTCCTGATAAAATTTAAACAACTTCTCTAATTAAATTTTTCCAAAATAATTTTTTCCAATACTTTTTTATGACTAGCCATCTCTTCAATTTCGAGCATATAAATTCCATCTGTCAATATAGATAAATCTAAAAATGATGTATTGACTTTCGTTAAAACTTTTTGACCTAAGACATTGTAAAGCCTTAATTGAACAGATAAATTTTGAGGATTTTCAATTAAAAGAATTCCTTGAGTTGGATTTGGAGAAACGCGAATGGCTCCTTTTTCTAGTTGGTGAGTTGAGGTAATTAGGTCCGTACCATTACAATCTTCATCTACTCCGTTACCAGGAATATCTTCTGCATTAGGATTGATCGTTGGATTACAATCGTCACAATCTGTTTCATTCGTAAAACCATCTTCATCGTTATCTAAAAAAGGAGTGTTGTTGACAATTACCGCCAATCGATCTTCTTCACTTGAGCCATAAACAATCTCTGGGTAACCATCATCATTCAAATCTCCAATAACCATATCGTTTATTTCATCAGTAACCGCAAAGAGTTCTTGACGGTCAAAATATCCCTCCCCTGAATTGTAATATATCCTAGGTCGAAGATTGATATTTCCTCTAGTTACGATATCTAATTCACAATCTAAATCCATATCAGTAGGAAGGATCAACCCTGGACGATTCCAAGATGAAATCTCTTCATCATAAGTAAACTCGCTACCATCCCATTCAAATGCTTGGATGCCAGCAGATATAGCACCTGGATCAGTTGACATAAATCTGTTACTCACGACCAATTCAACTATGCCGTCTTTGTCATAGTCTGCTATAAACAAAGCGTCAGATAATCCACATTCTTCACAAATAATTATTTTATTATCAAACTCTCGATTTCCTATATTTTCATTCCATCGAACATGATCAAATAAATTAATATTGGCTGTAAAAACATCTAAATCTCCATCTCCGTCAATATCATATAAGTAAATGTATTTAATCCCACCCAATTCTAAAGAATTCCAAACTTCTTCAAAAGTTCCATCTCCATTTCCATAAAAAATAAAAATTCTTTTTACCGTTGTTCCAGTTCCTTCTAATACTGCAACAATATCTAGATGTCCATCATTATCGACATCTCCAACCTCTAATGCCCGTCCTAGTCCTCTATCATTTTTGATCACTACAGGTAGTTGAAAGTTTCCATTACCATTATTAAAATGAACATTCACTGTTTCATTTATATCAGAATAAGTCACGACATCTACGTCACCATCTTCATCAAAATCACCTTGTGCCGCAAATAATAACCCGGCACCAGGATCATCTACGATTGAAGTACTTGGGTTTGTAAAAGGATAATTGACCCAAAAAACAGAACTACTGCTCACCGCAATAATTTCGTCTCGTCCATCTCCATTTAGATCTGCTAGATCCACATCTGTAATCGGTGTAAAAAAAGATAGATCATCGATTTCATCAAAATAATCTGCTCCATCAGCACCATCACAATCTTCATCTATTCCGTTTCCAGGTATCTCCACAGCACCAGGATAAATTTCATCATTTTCATCATCGCAATCTTCTCCGTAATCAAAACCATCGCCATCACCATCTTCATATTCATCTGATCCATTGCAATTTTCATCGATGCCATTTCCGGGAATTTCGATTGCATCAGGATTGATCTCCGCGTTGGTATCATCACAATCTAAATCAGAATTGAATCCATCCATATCATCGTCAATCACTAATTTTATTCCATCACAATCTTCATCCGTATTGTTATTCGGAATTTCTGTTGCGCTAGGATTAATGTTTGGATTATTATCATTGCAATCTTCAGCAGAAGAATATCCATCATTATCCATATCTATAATTGTTTGAACATTTCGATGAATATACAATCCACTAATGAATGAATTCGTTTCATATGCAATAAGTTCTACACTTTCCGATTGATCAATATCATTGAAAAACATTTGCGTATAAAAAGATTCTGCATATTCATCTTGATCAGAAAAATTTAAATTACCATCATGCTCATAATACTCTGTTGACCTTCCAGTAAAAAATCCCGGATCATTTTCTAAATAAAAATCTAAGACTTCAACCGCAAAATATTCATCACCTGTATTGATGTATATTTCGTTATTAAAACTACCCGAACTATTTTCAAAAATACTTAATCGAGATTGGTAACTCACCAGAATATCTTTATCTCCATCCTCATCAAAATCATAGGCTGCACAATGTTTTGCTCTAGCAGGTCCACCAATGGTTTTTCTTGGTTCAAAACCACCTTCTTGATCATTTTCATGATAATATAATCGACTTACATAGTTCCAAGAAATCAAATCCGGCCAGCCATCTTCATTCACATCTTCTACTCTTGAGTCCCAACTCGTGCCACCCAAAACATCACTTTCGACAAAAGTCGCATTGCCATTGTTTCTTAAATAAATATTGGCTTCAAACTGTGAAAATACCGCAATGTCAACATCGCCATCCAAATCAAAATCTTCTACTTGAATACTGCTTCCATCATGATAGTCAAAAAGAATAGTTTGTGGGTTTGAAAAAACTTGATTATTATTTTCTAGCCAGACGATGCTAGGATCTGCTTGTGAAGTTACCTCCGGATCGAATAATAAAATCATATCTCCATCACCATCTTCATCTAGATCAGCATAGGCCACATCGGTAATTCGTACACCTGAATTGTAAATCGTTTTCACTCCTTGATAATCATCGTTTATTGGATCAATATAGCCGACCCAGTCATCATAAAATACAGAAATTTCAATAATTGAATCTGGATCAATTTGAAATGGATTGATATTACGAGGATTTAAAACAGAGGCTATGGTATGACTAAGCCCAAATTCATTAGTGTTAATTTTTTCCAAACAACCAAGATATTTTCCATCTCCTACACTGATCAAATCAATTGCTCCATCATTGTTAGCATCCATTTCAAAAGTTCGAAAAAGTTCATGCCCAGTTATTGAAACTTGTTGTGAAGCTAAAAATTCTCCATTGTCATTTTCAATCAAAAACAAACCCGAATTCAATACTTTCCCGTGAATAATATCTAAATCTCCATCATTATCAGCATCAGTTAAAGTATAACCGATATCTGTATTTTCTCCACAATAAAAGTCATATGGAATAGCGATACCATTATTTTCAGAAGGCATTACTTTAAGACAATTTCCTTCGTGATAATACAAATCCAAAATACCATCACCATTAATTTCTTTCTGATACAGAAAAGGAAATCCCCCACTCACAGTAGTAGGTATTCCAAAGCCAGTCGCCGAATTATTGAATATATAAATTTGATCATCATTGTAAGCAATCATATCCATCAAGCCATCTCCATTCAAATCCTGTGTATACATTGGCCAAGCAAAATTATCATCATCTTCGCCCTCATAAATAGAATTGATAGAAAATGTACCATTATTGTTTTCTCCGTAAAAAAGCTCTAATGTGGAAAAATCTTTTTCACTAAACAAAAAATCTTGATCGCCATCATTGTCAAAATCAGCTACGGCAAAACTAGAAGAAACAAAGCCAGCAAATTCTTCCAAAATAATTCCTCTGTTTTCAAAAGAAGTCCCATCGACATTTTCAAAATATAATACTTCATTAATCAAACAGGCCGAACATCCTGCATATAATAAATCTTGGTCGCCGTCTCCATCTGCATCAATGAATTCAAACTTCCCTAATCTTAAATCTTCTGGGTCTTCATCAAATTTAAAAACACCTGTAGAACTAAAAGAAAAATTCCCTTTGTTCAAATACGCTTCAAAACCAAGATCAACAAAACCTTTCAAATCCAATAAACCATCTCCATCAATATCAATAGGAGAAAAGAGATCATTACTTCCTCGATAATTGAAAATCAATTCTCGTTCCTCAATTTGGGCTTGTAAATTACCCGAAAAAAGGATCAGTAATAAAAGGCTGGTCAATCTAATTGAGTATTTCATAAAATTTTGATTTAGTGTGATGTAATGTTGGTTTGCCTATTACATTACGTACTGGCGCAGCATATCAAGATACGGTTTTTTTTAAAAATCTAATAAGGAAGGAGAATGAATTATTATAAAAAACAGTGTCCAATGAAAATAAAGAATATTTATCGGCATAGTTTTACTGTGCTACTCAGAATTATAAAATCTGTTCCTTTTTTCAGTAGAAACCTGCATCAGTATTTA
>CAYTVR010000381.1:0-6129 GCA_964441245.1 uncultured Saprospiraceae bacterium
GGCAATTTCAGATCTTCATGATCTTCCGGAGCTCCTTCCCCATCGTACCAAACCCATTTAAAATTATCTGTTGTATATTTAGTTCCTGGAAATTCGTAGGTAACCATATTGTTTTCAGGGAAACCAAAACCAGTTGGTGGACGACAAGAATTGGTAATGGTTTTAGGGACATCTAAAGCCAATGCATTATATGGTGTATCAAAAATATGGACGCCCATATCTCCCAAGGTTCCACAACCAAAATCTAATACTTTCCTCCATTTTCCAGGATGATACATGTCTTTTTTATAAGCTCTTTTAGGTGCCGTACCTAACCATAAATTCCAATCTAAATGCGCTGGAATCGGATCAGATCCTTCAGGTGCCGAACCATCATATCCCCAATTTTTGGGAGACCAAGCTCGAACCATTTTTACTTTCCCAATGATCCCAGATTGAATCAAAAGAGTCGCTAATTTATAATCATAAAAGGAGTGTACTTGAATCCCCATCTGAGTGATCAAATTTTTCTCTTTAGCCATTTTGCGCATGGCTCGTGCTTCTGATACGTGATGTGTCAATGGTTTTTGACAATAGATTTGCTTGCCCATTTCCATCGCTTTCAACGATACTGGTGCATGGCTATGATCTGGTGTAGAAACAATTACTGCGTCAATTGAATCCCCCATTTCCTTGAGCAATTGACGATAATCTTTGTATGTTTTTGCATTTGGAAACATTTTTTTTGCTGCAGCTAGTGCATGAGCATCGACGTCGCACAAAGCCATCACGTCAACTAATTGATGAGAGGCAATGGCAGTCAAATCTTCCAACCCCATACCTCCTACTCCAATATGTGCAGTTCTTAATCGTCCATTCGTTTCCGATACTTTTACACCACAAGATGATAAAAGAGCGGCGCCTGTCGTAAAGACTGCTGTATGTTTTATAAAATCTCTTTTCTTCATTTTTCTTGATGTTTTATAATTTTTGGTACTTCGATAAATCGGGTGTGTAGAAACATTTAAAATTGAAATTCAAGGCTTCCTTTGGTTGCTTTTTCATCTCACTTTATGATGGTCCACAGGATTTGTCGAAGAAGGTAATTTTTTTATTTTGATATTTCTAAACCACAATGGACTGTCGTGATCTTGTAGTCCAATATATCCTGTTTTGAATTTTCCATAATCGGGAAAGTCTTTCCACTTGCCATTATTTTTTCTTTCTTCCCAATCTTTTGACCAAGGAACGAAAGAGATCACTTTTTTCCCATTCAACCAATACTCTACTTGCTCTGGTGTAAATCGAATTTTGGAGCTGTTCCACTCCCCTGCGGGCTTCGTTATTTTTTGACTTTTATCGGGCGTATACATAGCATAATCTGCTCCTGCTTTTTGCCATTCTTCTAAAGTGGCATTATTGATTTTTTCCCATCCTGAATCGTCTAACAATTGATATTCAGGAGATACTTCATAAGGGCCAGCATAACCTTCTTTAGCATGATAAAAAACACCGCTATTTCCTCCTGCTGGTAATTTCCATTCTAAATATAGTTCAAAATTATCAAATTCTTCGGCAGCATAAATAATGTCTTTCCCTCCTTTAAATTCTGATTCTAATCTTTTATCTGTATCAAAGGTAAGTGTACCATCTTTGATCAACCATTGAGGGGGTAATGTTTTTCCATTATAAGCTCGCCAACCGTCCATACTGGTTCCATCAAATAAGACGATCCATTCATTTTCTGAAGCGCTTTTAATCGCTGTGGTATTGGTTGCTTCTTCTGTTTTAGCGGAAGCTTTATCATTTATTTTTGAATCAGAATTACAAGCTAACATTCCGATTACGACAATTAATAATAGGGCAAGGTTAATTTTTTTCATCAATTTTATTTTATAGAAATGTCAAAAAGAATCGTCTTATTTGATTTACAAATTATTGAATTGGTCTTATTTTAATATTTCTCCACCTTACTTTTATTCCACCTCCATCATGTATTTGAAGAGCGATAGCTCCTTTTCCCATTCCGATTTTTTCATCCTCAATTTGAATCATTTCTACTCCATTCAACCACGTAGTAATCTTAGGTCCTATAGCTTTTATTTTCATCAAATTCCACTCGCCCATTTTTAAAGCTTTATCTTTTTCTGCGGTTGGTTTGATTAACCAACCTCGACCATAAGATTCATAAATACCTCCTGTGTGATGTTTTGGCGGTGCGACCTCCACCTGCCATCCACTGATTTTAGTTCCTTCTAAAGTCGATCTAAAAAACACTCCACTATTCCCATTTGCTTCTTGTTTGAATTCTAAATGAAGTTCAAAATTATCATAAAAATCGATGGTAGATAAATAACCGTATTCTTCTTTAGGACCGCTTTCGCAAATGATTTCACCATTATTGACATACCATTTCTCTTCTCCATGATTGATCCAACCATCTAAATTTTTACCGTTAAAAAGTGTTTTGAAAGGAGTAGTGCTTGATTTTTGACTTGTATTACAAGAAAAGAAAAATAGTATCGTGATCACAAAAACAAAGCATTGGAAAGCGTATTTTTTTTTCATAAAAATTTGATTCTTACTTAAAAGTGTAGGTGCTCATCATCATCGCATTAAATATAGCTTTTCTTTATTAAAAATTAAAAAGATTTTTTTTACAAAAAAGTTCTTCTTCCTGTGCAACCTAATTTTTCAAAGCTTGTCTCTTTTTATATAAACTACAAATAAGGTTTAAATAAGGACATCCATTTCCAATTATTTTAACTACAAAGAATATTAATGAAAAAACCTCATTTAGGTGAATTTGAAGAAATCGTATTATTGACTGCTGCTGTTTTATATGAAAATGCATATGCGGTGGCTATCATTAATGAAATGGAAGAGCGGCTTAATCGAAAAGTTAGTATTGGTTCTCTTCAAACGGTATTGCGGCGCTTAGAAAAAAAAGGCTATTTAACTTCTGAGTTTGGTGAAATAACTAAAGTGCGAGGAGGGAAAAGAAAGAAATATTTTTACGTAACTAATTTAGGAAAAAATATTTTGGAAGCCAAGAAAAACGAAAGATTGAATTTATGGGATGACATTACAGGATTCGCGTTCCAATAATACTATTATTTCTTTTTCCACCATAAGATGGAAGTAAGAGCATGCTATTAAATTTTATTAATCAAATCAAATGACTCAACAAAAGTATCCTTTTCTCGCAAGACGACTCCTTCCTTTTTTCCGTTGGTTCTGTCATCCTGATTATGTAGAAGATATCGAAGGAGATTTACTAGAAAAATATCAGCAACAGCTTCAAATCAACTCGAAAAGAAAAGCAGATTGGTGGTTGAACTTTAATCTTCTATCCCTTTTTCGACCAAGTTTGATGCGACCAATTTCATTTAAAAACCAAATAATTCATCCTGCCATGTTACAACAAAATTTTAAAATAGGGTATCGTAATTTATTAAAAAACAAAAGTTATTCAGCGATTAAAATCGGGGGTTTTTCTATTGGAATCGCCGCCTTTCTTTTGATTGGTTTATTTGTACAAAATGAATTAAAGTACGACCAACATTATACACATGGTGATCGAGTATATCGATTATTAAACGTAACTACAAACCCAGAATTTCAATTTAACAAATGGACTTCATTTTCTCCTCAGATTTATCAATTACTAAATGAGGACTATCCAGAAATTGAAAAAGCGGGTCGTTTGATTGCTCGAGATTGGTATCACGCTGGAGACAATCAATTCAGAAGAAGTGACAAAAAACAAAACAATTACGAATCAGGTTTTGCTTATGCTGATCCTGAATTATTAGATATTTTTGAAATTCCGATGGTATATGGCAATCAAAAGGATGGATTGTCAAAACCTTATAGCATCGTTTTATCCAGGTCCAAGGCGGAGCAATATTTTCCTAATGAAAATCCTGTTGGCAAAACCATCATTTTAAATGAGGAGATTGAAAAGCCCTACACCATAGGAGGTGTAATGGAAGATTTGCCAGAGACTACTCATCTTGAATTTGATTTTTTACTCACTCTAGTGGATAGAGAATTTTGGGATGGCGAACAAACCAGTTGGTGTTGTCAAAATTATGATGCCTACCTTCGCGTCAATCCAAATGCTAACATCTCCGACTTAGAGAAAAAATTCATAGCCATTCGCGATGATTATATCATTCCAGATTTGGTAAGAGAAGAAAATAAATTCTCAGAAATAGTAGAAAAACATCGAAGTTTTGAGCTTCAAGCTATTGGAGATATTTTTCTAAGATCTAAAGGACATTTTGACAATTTCAAACACAATGACATTAGCATTGTCAATTTATTTGCTTTAATCGCTATTTTTATTTTACTCTTAGCTTGTATTAATTTCATCAATTTATTTACTGCCAAATCTGCCAATCGTGCCAAGGAAGTAGGCGTACGAAAAGTAGTGGGCTCTTTCAAAAGTGATTTGATCCGACAATTTTTAACAGAATCTATTTTGTTTAGTAGTATTTCTGTTTTATTAGGCGCAGCAATTGCATCCTTGACACTCCCCTATTTCAATCAATTGACTGACAAAACATTGGCATTTCCAATGAATAGTTGGTGGCTGATCCCCTTTCTTATTTTCTTGGCACTTTTCATTGGAATACTTGCTGGAGCTTATCCTTCTTTTTACCTATCGGCATTCAAGCCCATTAATGTCTTAAAAGGAAATTTAAGTCGAGGCAGTAAAAATTCAAAATTACGGAGTGGGATGGTCATCTTTCAGTTTACTACTTCTATAATATTGTTGGTTAGTTCCTTTGTTGTTTATAACCAAATGCAATTTATTTTAAATAGAGATGTAGGTTTTGATAAAGAAAAAATGTTACTGATTCATGGTGCTTCAACTTTGGATAAAAAAGCAATTGCCTTCAGAGAAGAAATAAACCGATTGCCGATGATTGAAGCGGTCACCAATAGTAATTATTTTCCAGTAGATGGCACTAGTCGGGACAATAATCAATTTTGGAAAAATGGCCAACAAAAAACAGAAAAAGGAACGAGTGGGCAAGCTTGGTGGGTAGCAGAAAATTATATTCCAACTATGAAGATAAATATGTTGGAAGGACGAAATTTTTCTAGCGAAATGGCCGGCGATTCTGCATCTGTCATCATCAATCAAACTATGGCTAGAAAACTAGGATTAGAAAATCCTATTGGTGAACAAATTAGAAACTGGAGGACATGGAATGTAATAGGAGTGGTTGAAGATTTTCATTTTGAAAACATCAGACATGACATTCGCCCCATTGCTTTATTTAGAACTTCCAGAAGTGCATCTGAAGTTATCGCTGCCAAAATAAAAACGGAAGATATGTCTAAGGCCTTAGCTTCCATTACTCAAATCTGGGATCAATTTATGCCTCAGCAACCGATTCGATATACTTTTATGGATGAGACTTATGCTCAGATGCATGAAAATATTAAACGTACTGGAAATGTCTTCGCTATCTGTGCTGGCTTAGCAATTCTAATCGCCTGTTTAGGTTTATTTGGTCTTTCTGCATTTATGGCTGAACAACGTAACAAGGAAATTTGTGTAAGAAAAATATTAGGTGCACCTGTTGCCAATTTATTTAGATTGTTGACTGCCAATTATATCAAATTAGTCATGATATCCTTGCTTATAGGGTTTCCTATATCTTGGTATTTAATGCGCGAGTGGTTGGCTAATTATTCTTATCGAATTGATATCTCTTGGTGGTATTTTGCGGGAGCAGGTATATTAGTTGCATTGATCGCTTTACTAACGGTAAGTCAGCAAGCATTAAAATTGTCTTTATCTAATCCTGCTGATTTTTTGAAGAATGAATAGGTTTTAATCATCTTAAAAAAAAGTCGTTCTCCCTTTTCAAAAGGAGAACGACTTTATGAATACTTCAATTTATTATATCAATAAATTATTCTTGTATAATAAATGCCTTGGAAACTCTATCTCCTGCGGCATCGATATGTAAGTAATAATTACCTGATGGCAAATTATTTAAATCAATGATTGTTGTATTCCATTCTCTTTCTAAATTAGAAAACGGAATCACTTTTAATACTCGTCCTAACATATCTGTTAGTTGTAATTTAGCCTCAGCAGATTCAGCAAAGAATTTCACACTAATCGCA
>CAYTVR010000382.1:0-4923 GCA_964441245.1 uncultured Saprospiraceae bacterium
ATCTCATTTTTTTCTTTAAAAACTAGCCCTTTAATAGATTTTGTATCTTCATTATTTGATAAAGCATCAACAAGTTCTTTTAAAGAAATTTCGCCTTCTCCTTGGATAATAAAATCTGCTCCAGCGTCTAAATATTTCTCATAGTGATCTGTGGAGTCAGAGCTACAAACTATGACTTTACAATTGATGTTTTTGGCAATTTTAATCATCTCAAAAGCAGCTTCGCGCATTGTTGTAAGACACATTTTTGTGAGATAATTAAAGCCGTCATCGTATAATGCAAAGATACTAGGTGTTGTATCTTCTAAATATGGTTGTATCTCTAAAGGACTATCTAAAAGATTAGCATCAAAGACACCAACCTTATAATTATTTTCTCTAAGATATGACGCAGCATATAAAGTGCCTAATGGTGGATAGGGTGTTTTGTTCTTCCACTGCTTGGAATCGAACTTATAATAGTATGAATGTGAAAAGACAACATCAAGCATTTTCTAGAGTTAAGTTGAGGTTGAATGCTTTGTTTTTATCGTCATAGCATTCATTAAGTTTGCAAATTACCTTATTTTGAAAATCTTGAGGATGATGCTTGGAAACATCATTAGTCGATTTCATAGCAACTTCAAAATTATCTTTATTGAGATGTTTAAATTTAGATTTCCACTTTTTTAACGTTAGGTTTTTTAATACAACCTCTATAGTTTGGCCAAATTTATTGTTAAATAAAACTTCAATTGTTTTACTCCATATAGGCTTTTTTATCCGCTCTAGTAAATGTTCCTTATTTATAAATTTATTAGGGTAAAAGTCATGCGCCCATTTATTTTTTTCTAAAAAAGCATTAAATACCATTTTGCCGTAAACTGGCACCAAGGTCAATAATTCAGTAGCTGTAAAGGTGTTTTGTTCAGAAATATTTAAACGACTAGAACTTATAAAATAATTGACACAGAAATATTTTTTTGAATTTAACAGGAATATCTTTTTGTAAAGAATCAATAGCGTCCTTGCAAACCAAAGACGCTTCGGTTTAGTGATAATAAAAAAGTCAATGTCGCCATCATTGTCATAATAGCCCTTAGATAAACTTCCTGATATTGCTACCGATTCAACAAAAGGGAATGATGCTATGAATTTTCCGCGTTTTAATGCTTTAGGCATAATCTCCTCTGCCATTTTATTACCCATTAACCGTCTCTCAACAAGGGATGTATCATTAACATCTGAATAATAATCACCATGCTTAAAGATAATACCCTTTTCAACTAATTCTCGAAGTTCGAACTCTATATCTTGAATAATTTTTGCAGATGAGAATGAAAATATCTCCTCTTTTTTTAAAGGATATTTAAAGATTGAAAAGTAGATGATGACTTTTAGAGCATTCATTAACTATTGGAGCATTTTTTATAAAAATAAGTCATAATAATTTCAATTAGGCAGAAAAAACCGACATTTCGATGAATAAAACCGACATTTATGATGGTGTTTCTTTTACTATTGCTGTCAAAAAATAATATTTTAACTATAATTTTATATGTTGTTTTATATAGAACAACTCAACGTTAAAAACTACTGATTAAAAATTAGATTATTTTGTGGCACGCTCTAATCGATCGTTTATGGACTTGCCTAAACCGTAATCTGGCAGACGTTCGGCAATTATGATGTCTAATTCTTGTTCATCTAATTGATGAAGTGCATCATACAGATTTGATGCCGCCTCTTGAAGATTATTTTCTTGAGACAATACAATTTTAAAGTCAATATTTTCAATATTTAAATGGTCATTAAAAATTAAAAGACCCATGCGTTTTCCTTGATGCTCTTTAATAGATTCAAGGAGATACTCAGTGAGTATTGTTTTTGTTTTTGGTGCGTAATGGCGCGCTAACATTCCAGGAGCCCTTGGAGATGTGTCTTTTTTATTCTTAACTTTTATTTGCCCAACAACGTTTTCTATAACTTCAATTGGTGTGGAGCCTAACCTGTAAATAATAGGTTGGTCATCTTCAAAACCTATGATAGTAGATTCTATACCGCTCTCACACGGTCCGCCATCCAAAACCATTTTAATTTTATTCTTAAAATATTGCTCAACATGTTCTGGTTTGGTTGGGCTTATTCGGTTGAATGGATTCGCACTTGGTGCTGCCAACGGAAAATCGAGTTGCCCTAACAATTCTAATGTCATTGGATGATTAGGCATGCGTACCGCAACTGTATCTTTTCCTGCAGTAATCAAATCAGGAATTATATCTTTCTTTTTTAAGACCAAAGTAATTGGTCCTGGCCAAAAGGCTTCTGCCAGCAACTTTGCTTTTTCAGGAATCTCATCTACGATGTTTTCTAAGTAATCCACCGATGGTATATGAACAATAAGCGGATTAAAAAACGGGCGCCCTTTAGTTTCAAAAATTGATTTGATTGCTTTTTCAGAATAGATATTGCCTGCCAATCCGTAAACCGTTTCAGTTGGAATGGCCACTAGTTCTTCGTTATTAAGAAGTGAAACAGCCTTTGATATGTCTTTTGAAATAATATTCATTGTCTTATTAGACTGCAATATTAGTTCAAAAAAATGACGTTTTAATGTGCCTCCAACCAATTATCTCCAATATCTAAATCTACATCCAAAGGTACTGACAGTTGATAAGCATTTTCCATCTCGGTTTTTATGAGATTCTTTAAGCTTTCTAATTCAGGTTTATATACGTCAAAAACCAATTCATCATGGACTTGCAAAAGCATTTTTGTTTTGTAGCTGCCTTCATTTAATTTTTTATGAATATTAATCATAGCTATTTTAATAATATCAGCAGCACTACCTTGTATAGGTGCATTTACGGCATTACGTTCTGCAGCTCCACGAACAACCGCATTTCTAGAATTGATATCCTTTAAATAACGACGGCGACCTAAAACAGTTTGAACATAGCCGTTGTCTCTAGCAAAATCTACCTGATCCTGAATGTAATTTCTTAGTTTAGGATACGTCGCATAATACGTATCTATTAATTCCTTGGATTCAGAACGTGATAAAGTGGTTTGGTTACTCAAACCAAATGCGGAAACACCATAAATAATTCCGAAGTTGACCGTTTTTGCATTGCTACGTTGTTCTCTTGTGACGTCTGAAATAGGAACATTAAATACTCTTGAAGCCGTTGAGGCATGAATGTCCTCTCCATTTTTAAATGCTTCAATCATGGTTTCCTCTTCACTTAATGCGGCAATAATTCGCAGTTCTATTTGCGAATAATCGGCAGCTAGTAAAGTGTAATCCCCATTTCTAGGAACAAAAGCTTTACGTACTTGACGACCACGTTCCGTTCGGATTGGAATATTCTGTAGGTTTGGATTATTACTACTCAAACGACCTGTTGCAGCAACGGTTTGCATGTAATCCGTGTGTACGCGCCCTGTGGATGTTTCCACTTGTAATGGAAGTGCATCGACATACGTGCTTTTTAGTTTCGAAAGTCCTCTATAGTCTAAAATATTCTGAATGATGTCATGATCTTTAGCTAAGTAACTTAAGACATCTTCTGCTGTTGAATATTGTCCAGTTTTCGTCTTTTTCGGTTTGTCAACTAATTTTAATTTTTCAAACAAAATCACACCTAATTGTTTGGGAGATGCAATATTGAACTCTTCACCTGCCGCCTCATAGATCTTCTTTTCCAGATTGGCTATATCATTATTGAGTTCTTCCGAAAGTGAATTTAAAAAGTCCTTGTCTAAATTGATGCCTTCCAATTCCATATCTGCCAAAACACGAAGCAATGGCACTTCAATATCATCAAATAGTTTTTGTGTATTGGCCTCTCCTAGTTCCTTTTCAAAATGTTCTTTGAGTTGCAAGGTGATATCGGCATCTTCAACTGCATATTCGGTTTGCTTATCCAAAGGTACATCTCGCATTGAGAGTTGATTCTTTCCTTTTTTACCAATGAGTTCTGTAATCGAAATAGGTGTGTAATTGAGATACGTTTCCGCCAAGACATCCATATTATGACGCATATCTGGATTAATCAAATAGTGCGCAAGCATGGTGTCAAAAAGTTTGCCTTTTACCTCAACATTATATTTTGCCAAAACCTTGATATCGTATTTTAAGTTCTGTCCGATTTTTTGGATGTTTTCATTTTCAAAGAATGGTCTTAACTCTTCAATAAGCAATTGCGCGTCTTCTCTATCCTCCGGAAAAGGCACATAAAATCCTTTCCCTGTTTCCCAAGAAAATGCAATACCTACAAGTTCTGCAGTTAGCGGATTAAGTCCTGTTGTTTCTGTATCAAAACATACCGAAGTTTGATTCAGTAAATTTTTTACAAAGAGTTTAGTTGCCATCCCTGAAGCAATACTTTGATAGAAATGCGACGTAGTTTTACCTGTATTCCTTGTATATTCAGATGTAGTTTCAGTAGTTGTTACATCCTCTCCACCAAATAATGAAAACTGACCAGCACCTGCCGATTTTTGTTCTTTTGGAGTCGATTTAGGAGCTTCTTTCTTTTCAGCTGCTTGAGCCACATCAGATGTTGTATCTGCTGCAAACGTTTTCAAGAAATTATCGGTAAGTCTTCTAAATTCTAAATCCTGGAAAATTTGTTTTACTTTTTCGACATCAGGATGATCGAGTTCAAAATTCTTAGCATTGAATTCAACTGGAACATCAAGCATTATAGTCGCCAATTTCTTAGATAATAATCCAAGTTCGCCATTAGCTTCGACTTTCTCTTTCATTTTCCCTTTTAACTGATCCGTATTGGCCAACAAGCCCTCCATACTTCCGAATTGTGCTAAAAACTTCTTTGCCGTCTTTTCACCAACGCCTGGCAGTCCGGGAATATTATCGGATGAATCTCCCATCATACCTAAAAAGTCAATCACTTGCATTGGCTCAGTGACTTCAAATTT
>CAYTVR010000382.1:4933-6094 GCA_964441245.1 uncultured Saprospiraceae bacterium
TCAGGTATTCCCCAAGTTTCGTAACCACCACCAAACACAGGTCTATACATAAAGATATTGTCCGTAACCAACTGCGCAAAATCCTTATCTGGCGTGACCATAAATACTTTATAACCTTCCTTTTCTGCTTGCCTAGATAAGGTTCCTATAACATCATCTGCTTCATAACCTTCCTTAACCATAATTGGAATATGCATAGCTTTTAAAATCTCATGGATGTAAGGAATTGCTGTTTTTATGCCTTCTGGAGTTTCATCGCGATTGGCTTTGTACTCTTCATACATTTCTACACGATCGACGCTCCCACCTTTATCAAAGCAAACAGCTAAATGGTCTGGCCGCTCACGCTTAATCACATCCAAAAGTGAGTTCATAAACCCCATGATGGCCGAAGTATCTTCACCTTTGGAATTGATTCTTGGGTTTTTTATAAAAGCGTAGTAGCCACGAAAAATTAAAGCATAAGCGTCTACGAGAAACAGTCGTTTTTGGTCTGACATGAAATAAAATTTTGAAGTCTATAAAACTACGAAAACTTAAGGGTTTATTTGAAAAGCAATTTGTAATTTTCCACAATCAATTTTTTAATATGAAAACATTCTCAATAGCCATACATGGTGGTGCAGGCACCTTAGTAAAAGGATTAATGACGGCCGAACTAGAAAACGAATATAAAGCTGCACTTAAGCTTGCTTTGGATGAGGGCTATCGCATTTTAGAAGATGGAGCAAGCGCTATAGATGCTGTTGAGACAGCTGTAAAACTATTGGAAGATTCTCCTTTATTCAATGCTGGGAAAGGTTCCGTTTTTACGGCAGAAGGCACCCACGAAATGGATGCTGCCATTATGGACGGAAAAACACTAAATGCTGGAGCAGTGTCACTTGTAACGGGTATCAAAAATCCTGTGTCATTAGCTAGAGATGTTATGGATAAAAGCTATCATGTGTTTTTAGCAGGAGAAGGCGCTATGAAATTTGCAGAAGATCACGGTCATGGAATTGAGTCTCCTGACTATTTTTACGACGAGGTGCGTTATAAACAATGGCAAGGCATAAAGGATAGTGATAGTTTTCAGTTGGACCATTCCGTAAAAAAAGATGGAAAGTTTGGAACGGTTGGTGCTGTAGCTTGCGATCAAGATGGCAATATTGCAGCAGC
>CAYTVR010000383.1:0-6073 GCA_964441245.1 uncultured Saprospiraceae bacterium
GTCCTGACTATCAAGCCTTTATCTTCGACTTTGAACATCATTTTAAAACAACTTCATTACCTTACTACTTCAAAATTTATTTTGACAAACAAATAAAAGCCGAAAAAAAGGGAATCTAAAATAAATAGAAGATTGTATTACTTAAAGACCTAGGCAGGAAAACTCATTGAAAAGGTCGTACCCATAGTTTTACTCGATGTTAAAACGGATATATCTCCGTCTATTTTTTCTACTAATTTTTGAGCGATACTCAGCCCCAATCCAGAACCGTTATAAGTCTTTCTGTTATGGAGCCTTTTAAACATTTCAAAGACCTTTTCATGATATTGAGTATCTATTCCGATACCATTATCTTTAATTTCGAAAACATGAAATTGATCTTTTTTTGTGTAGTTGATATTTATTAAAATTTCTTTTTGGTTATTGAATTTTATGGCATTATCAAGAATATTTTGAAAAATAGGAGCCAATATTTTTGAATCAATCGTAATTTTAGGTGTACCAGCAAACTCGTAGGTAACTGGTTTATCTGGATATTTACGTCTTAAAACATTAAAAATATCTACTAATTCATCTACTATATCGATTGAACTAAATTGCTTAGGTTTTATTTTATTTGCTTTTTGAAAAGTATTCACATCTTGGATCAACTGACTTAGTTGAACACCACTCATTTCCACAAAGGCAAGATATTCTTTAACTTTTATGGAAAGTGATTTTTCCTGTTTTGCCAATTGACTAAATCCAACAATACTTCTCAATGGTTCTTTAAGATCATGAGATAAAATACGATTGAATTGATCTAGTTCTTTATTACTTTTGTTCAGTCGTTCATTGGATTTTTGAAGATTTAATGTTCGTTTTGAAACTTCAGCTTCTAGCCTTTTATTGTATTTACCTTTTTGATAAAAAGCACCTAGAAGGACCAAAAGAAATAAACTGATAAAAGTGATCAACACATATAGTAATTCATGTTCCGCCTTTTTTTTGACAATTTCAGCAGCAAGGATTGAATTATCTTTCTCTTTCTGCTCCGAATCATACTTAACTTTAAGATAAGCTGTCTTTTGCCTTTTTCTATCTAATTCTTTTTGTCTTTTGATTTCATTATAAGTCAAAAGATATTCATATGCAGATTCAAAATCCTTCATTTTTTTACTCAACTCATGAAAACTGTTCAGTATACTCATTCTTAATTCTAAATCGCTGGAATCCGTTCCTTCATATTGTTTTTGATAAATGACAAAAGCATTTTTATATTTTTTCTTAGCTGTATAAATTTCTGCAAGCAAATGTTGATTATTACCAATCGCATGTTGATCTTGAGCACTCTTATCCAGTTCTATAAGTTGCTTATAAATATATTCTGCTGAATCAATTTTATTTTGAGCTAAATAAATTGCGCTTTTATGAAGCAAAAAATCTGATTCAAGAATAGCAATTTTTTCTTTTACTATATATTCCAATCCTTTTTCAACAATTTCCATCGCCTTATCATAAGACTTCATCTTAAAATAGACTTCACTCAATTCGAAATCTGTTAATGCAATGGTAGTTGGTCTTAAATTAACACCACTTTGAACATAGCCAATAATTTCTAAGTAACACTTTAAAGCATCCTCATAATCACCTTGGTCAGAATATAGTTGCCCTAAGGAATATAAACTAGATATGGTATTAGCGGTATCCTTTTCTGCCTTGTTAAGTATAATATTTTCATAGTAAGTTTCTTGAGCAGATTCCAAATCGCCAATTGCCATATAGGTAAAAGCTTCAAGATACTTGAAGCGATTGACTAGACTTGAGGGAATATCTTCACTATCCAAGATCAATTGAAGCCCCTCAAGGACTACTTGGTAACCAGCTAAAGCATCATCATTAGCATGCGCTAAATATATTTTTGATATACTAAATTCTAATAATAAGGAAGGAGAAAGAATGACACCTTTTTCAATAATTTTCTTGCATTCTTCTAAAGCTTGATTGGTTATATTTACATCGCGATAAAGATATTTATCCATCGAATCAATATACATTTTGAATTTTTCCTGATCACTCGTTTGCTCAGTAAAATTTTCATCAAAATTATGAGCATTTTGCGATTTACCTTCATTAAAAAAGGAAAAGATAAAGAGGCAAGAAATGAAAAGAATATTTTTCATAAAAGATTACAGTTCATGTTTTATTTTTCTAATTGAAACTTCCACAATATTTTGAAGGGAGTCGAAAATAGCTTAAAAAAAGAGTGAACAGGTAATTACTCGTATAATTTGTGCTTGTGGCGTCTAAAAACACTTAATCCATATATATCTATAAAATCATACCAGTTTTTATACTCAAATATTAAAAAACATGTTACCTCAATGAAGACCTTTTTTATTTAAAAAGATAAAAAAAGTGAAACTAGAATATTTCAATTAATGTTATTAAGTAAAGTTGCAATCCATTTCATTTGGAAACCAACATAGGTATGAAATTGTTTAAAAACTCCAAAATGCCTATCTAACTTTGTATTTATTTAGGAATATCTTTTTAGAAATATGATCAAAACATTTAAACTTTAATCAAATGAAAAAACAAATTACCGTTTTAAGTGGTGCAGGGATCAGTGCAGAAAGTGGCATTAAAACATTTCGAGATGCCGGAGGACTTTGGGAAGGACATGATGTCATGAGTGTTGCTTCACCTCAAGGTTGGCAAAAAGACCAAGAATTAGTCTTGGATTTCTATAATCAAAGAAGAAAGCAAGTCCAGGAGGTTGAACCGAATGCTGGACATTTAGCATTGGTTGAGTTAGAAAATAAATACAATGTCCAAGTAATCACTCAAAACGTAGATGACCTTCATGAAAGAGCAGGTAGTTCCAATATCATCCATTTACATGGCGAATTATTAAAAGTCAGAAGTATCGGTGATGAATCTCTAATTTATGATTGGAAGAAAGATTTGAACACAGGTGACACCTGTGATAAAGGACATCAACTTCGACCACACATCGTTTGGTTCGGAGAAATGGTTCCGATGCTAGAAAAAGCTGTTCAAATTACCAGTCAATCGGAAATCGTTATCATCGTAGGTACTAGTATGCAAATTTATCCTGCAGCTAGTTTGGTCGGCTACGCAAGACGCGGAGTTCCAATTTATTATGTAGATCCTAATCCTTCAATCAATCATGAATTAGATCGAAGTGCTAACTTAAAAATAATTGGAGAGAAAGCAACGACGGGTTTACGTGTTGTGGTTGATGAACTTTTAAGCTTGGCCTAATTCGCTACACAATAAATGTAAATTAAATGTTATAAATATCGCTTTCGCAAAATGATTATACCCACTATTTACAAAAAATTGATCAGGAATAGAACAATTGAAATCATATTCTTCAAACTCTAATAAAGGTATTTTTGTATTGACGAACCAAAAAAAGTGGTTCGGTGTTAACCGAACCACTTTCCCAATTTACTGATCAAACAGTTGTGTATTAGCTACCACACATTAAGCAATCAGGATCGTCTAAGCGGCATGCTTGGACTTCGGTGTCTACATCGGGTTGTTGCATAGTTGCTTCACCATTGGAAATGACTTGGACGCTTCCGCCACTCGTATCTTCAGAAGAAACAACACGTTGGTGTTTCTCATCTAATGTAAATTTAATTGGATCTACAGCTGCTTTAGATCGTAAATAATACATTCCTGTTTTCAATCCCTTCTGCCATCCATAGAAATGCATAGAAGAAAGTTTTCCAAAGTTAGGATTCTCAACAAAAAGATTTAAACTTTGGCTTTGACAGATATAAGCTCCACGATCCGCAGACATATCAATGATCACTTTTTGACTCAGCTCGTAAGCTGTTTTGTATAAAGCTTTTAAATTCTCAGGAATCTCAGGTATATCTTGAACAGAACCATTGGCAGCCATTAACTTCTGTTTCATTTCATCATTCCATAAACCTAATTGAACCAAATCTTTCAGCAAGTGCTTGTTGACAATAATGTACTCTCCAGACAATGTTCTTCGAGTATAAATATTTGCCGTATAAGGTTCAAAGCATTCATTGTTTCCTAATATCTGAGACGTAGAAGCCGTAGGCATTGGTGCCAATAATAAACTGTTTCTTACTCCGTATTTTTTGATCTCTTTTTTCAGGCCAGCCCAATCCCAACGATCCGTTGGTGTCACTCCCCACATGTCATATTGTAACTCCCCTTTACTGATTGGAGAACCTTTATAAGATTCGTATGCTCCTTCTTTTGAAGCCAATTCGCAAGACTCTGTTACTGCAGCAAAGTAAATTGTTTCAAATATTTCTCGGTTCAATTTTCTAGCCTCTTGACTATCAAATGGAAAACGCATCATAATAAAAGCATCCGCTAATCCTTGGACTCCCAAACCAATTGGTCGGTGTCGCATATTAGAATTTTTTGCTTCAATTACAGGGTAATAATTAACATCAATTACTTTATTTAGATTTCGAGTCACCACTCGAGTTATCTCATATAGCTTTTGGAAATCAAATTCATTATTTGTAACAAACTTTGATAAATTAATCGATGCCAAATTACAAACAGCCACCTCATCTGGAGAAGTGTACTCCATAATTTCTGTACATAAATTACTAGAACGAATAGTCCCCAAATTCTTTTGGTTAGATTTTCGATTTGCAGCATCCTTATATAAAATATATGGCGTACCTGTTTCGATTTGTGATTCCAAAATAGCAAACCATAAATCTTGCGCTTTTATTGTTTTTCTAGCTTTGCCTTCCTTTTCATACTTGTGATATAGTGCCTCAAATTCACCACCATAACAGTCATGTAAACCCGGAGCTTCATTTGGACAGAATAAAGACCATTCAGCATCTTCCTTAACTCTTTGCATGAATAAATCAGAAATCCACATTGCATAAAATAAATCACGCGCTCGTAATTCTTCTTTACCGTGATTTTTCTTTAGGTCCAAAAATTCCTTAATATCTGCATGCCATGGCTCTAGATAAACGGCAAAAGCACCTTTACGTTTTCCTCCTCCTTGATCAACATATCGAGCTGTATCATTATAAACTTTCAGCATCGGAATGATTCCGTTGGAAGTTCCACCTGTTCCTTTTATATAACTTCCTTGTGCTCGGACATTATGAATACTCAAACCTATTCCTCCTGCAGATTGAGATATTTTCGCACATCTTGTTAGCGTCTCAAAAATACCTGAAATGCTATCGTCTGTCATACTCAATAAAAAGCAAGAAGAAAGCTGAGGTTTTGGTGTTCCCGCATTAAATAAAGTTGGTGTTGCATGGATGAACCATTTCTCAGACATGAGGTTATAAGTAATCAAGGCAGCTTCGATATCTTCGCCATGAATTCCAATCGCGGCTCTCATCAACATGTGTTGTGGTCGCTCAACAACGTTCCCATCCATTCTTAAAAGATAAGAACGCTCTAAGGTCTTGAAACCAAAATAATCAAAGTTATAATCACGATCATAAATAATTGCAGAATCAATTTTGTCTTTATTTTTATCAATGATTTTAAAAGTTGCATCACTGATTAAACCTGCTTGTTCACCTGTTTTAGGATCAATGTAATTATAAAGCGCCTCCATGGTTTTAGAGAAAACTTTATCGGTATTTTTATGT
The DNA here is from genome assembly GCA_964441245.1 of uncultured Saprospiraceae bacterium. Taxonomy (GTDB): domain Bacteria; phylum Bacteroidota; class Bacteroidia; order Chitinophagales; family Saprospiraceae; genus JALZUU01. The sequence continues at coordinate 5,634 of CAYTVR010000383.1, forward strand.
AAGTTAGATATGGCAATTCTCGCAGCAAGACGAGCATTGTCCGGATGTTGGGTAGCCATGGTCGCAGCAGTTTCAGCTGCCAAATTATCTAGCTCCGTTGTGGTTACTCCATCATATAATCCTTGAATCACTTTACGTGAAATTTCAATAGGATCAACGTATTGTTGGTTTAAGCCGTAACAAAGTTTTTTTACACGAGCGGTGATTTTGTCAAAACTCACATCTTCTCGCTTCCCGGTTCTTTTTATTACTTGCATGATTAAAATGTTTTGAAGGCTTGAAGTAGTTCATACCAGTATGACTACAAAGCCAGTCAGAGAATAGTGTTTAATAAGTGCTTAAAAATCTTCATCTAGTGAAAATACTTGTTTGTCTCTGTCAGCCATTACCCCTGACTTTTGGTAATCTCCTACACGTTTTTCAAAGAAGTTTGTTTTTCC
>CAYTVR010000384.1:0-6017 GCA_964441245.1 uncultured Saprospiraceae bacterium
TAAGGTACGTCGGTTTTCAAGACCGGTGCATTAAACCAGCTCTGCCACTCCTCCGAAAAACAAATAGCTCATTTGCTATTAAGGATCGCAAAGATACACTTCATTACGGAAAAAAGAAACCCTTGGTTCGAAAAAATAAGGATAATAATTAATTCTTACCTTCCGATAAATCATAAAGCCTTGATTTATAATCAATTAATTCAAAAATTATTTAAAAAAATATGATTTAATATTTTCTCAACTGGCTTTATTTTAACTTAGCGCTATGAAAAAATTCAATATTGCATTGATTGCACATGATGGTAAAAAACCTGAGATGGTTTCTTTTATCCTTAATCATAAATCCTTTCTAGAAAATTGTACTATCTATGCGACCGGAACGACGGGTTCTAAAATTGAGAAAGAAGGCTTTAAAGTAGAAAAACTGCTAAGCGGTCCCCTAGGTGGTGATGCACAAATAGCGACTTTAGTAGCTACACAACAAATGAATATGGTCATCTTTTTTAGAGATCCCTTAGGTCGACATCCTCATGAACCAGATGTGCAAATGCTAATGCGTCAATGTGATGTACACAATGTTCCCTTAGCGACCAATCCAAGTGCAGCAACTTTGTTATTCCGCGGATTGGAGGATTTAAGTTAAAGATCTCCTCTATCTCTAATTGGTAATCACAGTATTTATACTTTTCTAACAGCAATTTTTTTATATTTAAGATTAAAACCTTATTTGACAAATCCTATAGACATTCATAAAATGAGATGAGAAAGCGACCAAAGAAATCATTGAATTTCATTTTTGGATGTCTATACCAATACATGCGTACGTAAAAGATTTGTCGAAGAACGAACTAAAAAAGTCATTCAATTCTTTACCCAAGGCTTTGTATGTCACCCGCTAGGCATAAATTTCTTAGGGAAAGCTTCATTTACATTTTATTTAACAATTTTATCATATATCTTTAGGCTACAGATGAATTTTTGATCACTTAACATAATTATGAAATAATGAAATTAAAATTTACATTAAAAGTTATGCTGAGCTCACTCAGTATTTTATTTTTCACAACCAACATTCAAGCACAGTACAATACTTGTACTCAAGCACTTAGTCTAACCCCATTACAAGGAGGTGGACTTGGAGTCCCACAATTATCTCCGCCTTTTACTAATGTTAATGCCACAGTCGAGGCCTCCGATCCTAGTACAGGATATGAATGCTTTGGGGAAGCAACCCCAACACTTGATAATTCGACATGGTTTACCTTTACAGGAGACGGAAGTACCTACTTTATCGAAACCGTACAATGTAATGCCACTGATTACATTGATGATGGGAATACGCAAATTGCTCTTTACTCAGGTGATTGTATGAGCTTAACTCCTATTGGCTGCAATGAAAATGGACCTACTTCTACTGCTACTGATTTCAAAGCAGGAATAAATGTAGCCACAGAAGATGGTGTTGATTACTATCTGTTAGTCGATGGATTTGATGGTGCTGATGGAGAATTCTGTTTACAATTTACCGAAGGCGGCTTCATCACTGAATGTAGTGCTGGAAACTTGGTTAATCCAGGTGTAAGAACTATTGGAATTGGTGCTACATTTACTATTGAAGCAACCGATTTAGTGATTCCAAACCAACCAACGCAAGGTGAATGGAGATGGCTTTTTACTCCAGTAGCAGGTGAAGGAAGTGGTGCATTAGGTGGCGAATTTGTTTTTGGAAGTATAAATACACAAAACCCAGCTACTTATAATGCAGATTTGAATGGAGTCTTAAGTGGAGCCGGAGCACCTGGACCTTATCCACCTTTCGAAGGAAAGTGGTTACTCAGAGCTCGTGTTGTGAATGATGGATCCAATATCCAGAATTATTTTAATGATTTTTGCAGTACGAGTAGTGATACTATATTCCTATGCTTTGACAATTGCGCTACTACCGTAGATTTTTCTTATGATGAAATGGCCATGTCTTTATCTGCTATGCCTACTGGTGGAGTTGAACCCTATACATTTAATTGGAGCACAGGATCCATGAGCGGAATGATCAACAATGTCATGCCTGATGTTTCTTATAATGTAACCGTAACAGATGCTCAAGACTGTACCGCAACCAATACTTACTATTTACAAGGCGAAGGACAACCTTGTCCCAACTGGATCAATCCAGCAACTGGTGCAAGCTATACCAGCTACAATGATATACTTGGTGCAGCTCCCTGTGATGCAGGAAATGGTTGTCCTACCCTTCCCGTTTCAGATTTTGAAATTTTTGCTTCAGAAGCCTATGCGCTAGATTATTTCCAAACGGGAGTAACCTATGCATTCAATATTTGTGATGGTCCTGGTGGTGCTGGGACAGGTGCGCAGGCATGGATGCCTGAATTTACGATTATCGCTCCAAGTGGAAATATCGATGCCTTTGGCCCTGGTGATGGAGATGGTTGTACGATTACCTGGACCGCAACTGAGGATGGTACTTACACTATTGTAGTAAATGAAGTCGGAGAATGCGCTGATGGAGGACTCAATACCAATGTTGCTAATGGGTATGGAACTTTAACTTGTGCTGATACTAGTGCCACTTCACCTGCCTGTTCTTATCCATGTAATGCTCCCGGTATTACAGGAGAAGAAATCATTATTGTTTGTGGTGAGGATAGCTTTACCTTATTAACTGATGGAACAGAAACATCTCCAGCCAATGGTGGTTTTGGATGGAGTTTCTCTGATGAATTAGGAGGAACCGGTGCAGTCGCAGGAGGATTTACTATTTTCGTTGACGATCTTAATGTCACTTGGGATGCTGATCTTGGCGGAATTTTAAGTGGTCAAGCTACCCCTTTACCACCACTGAGAGGAACTTGGGTTGTTACACCTTTGACCTATTTGGCTAGATCAACAAGTCCGACTTATCAAACAATCGAATGTGCTAGGTCTACTGAATCAGTGCAGCTAGTGTTTTCAGATATTAATGTTAGCTTTATTTTTGATACAGGTATGAATACAGCTACTATCACGGCCAATTCACCAAATCCACCATTAACCTATATCTGGGACGATCCCGCAGGATCAACCAATGCCACAACTGAGATTCTGGAGGTATCGGGAACTTACAGCGTAACGGTGACCGATGCTCTTGGTTGCTCTGCTGTTGAAAGTGTACAAATTGAGTCTACCGTAGCAGTTGAAGATGTTCAGAGCTTGGTAAACATAGAAATTGTTCCTAATCCTAATGCCGGTCAATTTAATATTAACTTAGAACTAGATAGAGCAGAAAATATTCAAATAGATTTGATGAGCATCACTGGACAAAAGATTAAGACTATTGTGAACGAAACTTCACGTGGCAATAATTATCCAGTCAATCTAAGTGACTTACCAACTGGCTTGTATCTTGTTAATTTTAGAATTGCAGGAGAACAATTTACTGAAAAGCTAGTTATTCGATAATGAATATTTCAAATGGATGAATAAGTACTTTTCGAATACTTAGGAATTTCAATAAAAATTAAAATTCTAACGACTCTTGAGTAATCAGGAGTCGTTTTTTAGTTTAACATTAACACAGATTTTATGAAAATCCGAAAGATAAGGATCGATATGAAATGTCTATTTTCAATTTTTGTAAAAAAACCTTGCCAAGGCCGACAATTAAAATTCTCCATCTGAGCAAGTCAATCTTTGTCTGGCAGAAGCCATATGAAGTGTTAATTAAATATATGCAGATTTTATTTCTCTTTAAAAATCACCTATATTTGTCCATTTTAATGACAACTTTTACTCTACTAAACACAATTCAATTTATTATTATGAAGCAAATCAACAATTATTTTAAGTTAGTGTTGTTTACACTAGCTCTTTTTAGTAGTCAAAATATAATGGCTCAATGTACCGATTGGTTAGAACCTACTCCAACAACAGTATGGGGTGATTTAGATGCTGCCCCATGTAATGATGGAAGTGGTTGTACTGCTTTTGAAATCACAGGCTTTGAAGTATTTGCTGCTGAAGCATATGGGATCACAGATGTAATCGCAGGAAACTCTTATGCCTTTAGTATTTGTAATAGCCCTGCAGGTGCAGGCATGGGTGGACAAGCATGGAATGTAGACTTTACTATCATTGCTCCAAGTGGTGTTGTAGATGCTTTTGGGGTAGATGCTGATAATTGCACCATTAGTTGGACCGCTACAGAAGACGGAACTTATGTATTGGTTGTAAATGAAGCTGGTAATTGTGGTGGTGGCACCAATACTATGACTGCGAATGGTTATCCATCGATCAATTGTACAGGTGACTCTCCTTGTCCTACAATCCCTTGTTCTGTTTCTATTGCTGACAATGAAGACGGAACAGCTACTGCAAATGTTTCAAATGGTGTAGAGCCTTTTACCTACTCTTGGTCTAATGGAGGCATGATGCAAACTACAATGGGTTTGGTTGATGGTGAAACTTACATGGTGAGTGTTACGGATGCTGAAGGTTGTATGGCATCTTCAAGTATAACGATTGGCGCTGGAGGAACTGCTTGCGAATCTTGGGCGGCACCAGCGAATATGGGAGTATATAGTGATTTTTCAACTCAGTTTGGTGGAGCTCCCTGTGATTCAGGTGATGGTTGCCCAGTCAATGAAATTGTTGCTTTTGAAGTGTTTGCTTCTGAAGCCTATCAAATGGAAAATATTCTACTCGGTGGAACCTACATCTTTAGCATCTGTAATGGTCCAGATGGAGTAGGTACAGGAGGACAAGCTTGGATTCCTGACTTTACCATCTTCACTCCTTCTGGAGCGATTGACACTTTTGGTCTTGGAGATGATGGATGTAGTATTACTTGGACGGCAAGTGAAGAAGGAACTTATGTCGTTGTGGTTAATGAAGCCGGTTCTTGTGGTGGTGGCGCCAATACTGGGACAGGAAATGGTTACCCATCTATTACTTGTTCTGGAGATACGCCTTGTCCACCAATTCCTCCATGTTTTGCATCTACTTTGGTTGATAATAATGCACAAATTGTATGTGGCGATGAAGGTACTTTTTCTATTGGTGTGAATACAGCGACTGATACTGTACCAGAATCTGGTGGTTATGGATGGGTGCTTACTACCTCACAAGGTGGAACAGGAGGTCTTGGAGGAGATTTTAATATTCTTTCTGCTTCAGGAACTGGAGCGGACGTTTACAACTCTGATCTTGGTGGAATTTTAAGTGGAGCGACACCTGCACAAGGTGGACCTTATCCTCCATTAGAAGGTACTTGGGTATTTAAAAGCTTTGTTTATTTCAATGATGCAGATCCGTTCAATTCAATATGTAGTATTTCAGATGACTCTGTCTTTATTTTCTTTTCTGATATATCTGTAGATTTTATTTTCGATAATAACAATAATACAGCTAGTGTTATTGCTTCTGGGCCAAACGAACCATTTACTTATTTATGGAGTGAAGGATCTACTGGATCAACGACCGATATTATTGATGAAACAGGTACCTATTCTGTAATGATTACGGATGCATTGGGTTGTACTACTGTGGCTTCGGTAGATGTATCTTCTACTGTAGCAATCGAAGATGTAGAAAGTTTAGTGAATTTTAAAATCAATCCAAATCCAACATCTGGAGATTTTAATATCCATCTTGAATTAGATCAAGTTGAAGATATTCAAATTGATTTGATGACCATTACTGGTAAAAAAGTGAAAAATATTGCTAATGAAGCTTCACGAGGAAACATGTATTCAGTAAAAGCGAATGAGCTACCTGCTGGTTTATACTTTGTTAACTTCCAAGTTGGAGCTGAGCAATTCACTGAAAAGTTGATCATTCAGTAAATAAATTTAGTTGTTTCTAATGATTTAGGAATAGCCACATTATAAAGAAAACGACTTCTGAAAATTCAGGAGTCGTTTTTTTTATGTCTCTTCTTAATGAATTTGAATTATTAATTTTGGTTCTTCGACAAATCGGGTGTGTATAGATATTCAAAATTGAAATTCAACACTTCCTCTGAT